>JAGWBY010000023.1:27938-32919 GCA_021295675.1 Candidatus Latescibacterota bacterium
GCAGCCCGGCGGGCCGCAGAACTTCGTGTACCGGCGCGCCATCGCGCTCGACCTCCACGCTAAACACGGCCATCCCGCGACCGGCAACTGGCAACGCATCGCCCAAGTACTCCGGCAGCAGCACTCCGTCGCCGACAAAGCCTTCGCGAATCAAGGCCAAAAGCTGGCGGCGGTCGCCCCAGGGCGCTTCGTGGTGGTCGTGGGCCGTAAGCAAGATCGCCCCTTTGGTCAGGGCACCCTTATCCCTTAACGCCCTGAGCGCCTCGACGAAGGCGGCGATTCCCCCCTTCATGTCGGACGAACCCGACCCATAGAGCTTTCCATCTTCCACCTTGGGGGGCACAAAGGGCAGATGCACCGTGTCCAAGTGCCCATCGAATTGCAACACTCGCCCGGGCTGCCCACTGTCGAAGCGAGCGACCACGGCCGGTGCTTGCGGCCAATCGGCTTGGGGCCGCTCCACGGCAAACCCCTCCTCAGCCAATATGGACGCTAACGCATCAGCCACCGCGCCAGCGTCCAGCGTCGGGCTGGGCACCGCAATCAGTTCCTTGGCCGTATCAATTAGGCGTTGCTCATCGACGGCCTGTAGTACGTTGTTTTCCATTCTAATACTCCTTTACCCACCCGTTGTATCGGCATCGGCTGCGCCGCGCGGACAGAGCCACCCGCGCTCCCAGGACAGACCACTACAATTTTCCTCAATCTCTTCCAGCCGCTGCTGCTCGGTGCGCTTCCACGGATCCTTGGGCAGATCGGCCGGCCCTTGGGGATCGCTTAGCCCGCAACCGACCAACGCCATGCAGAGCATCCACTTGCTCGCCATCCTAGCCTCCGTTGCCCGCCTCTGACAATCTCCGTACTTTGGCCCCAACCCGCAAAGGAGCAGACCTATGTCCCATCCCCCTGACTACGGCATCATCTACAACTGGGACGGCGCGCCGCACGGCTATTCGCCCGTCCCCCAGTCCATGGACGCCTTTCTCGACAAGACGTACGCCCCGCTCGAAGACACCCAAGTCGGTGCCCTGTTTTGGTGCGTGGGCGAACACGCCACCCGCTGGCCAAGCGACGCGCTCGAACTGGTCGGCGACCTCCACCAGCGCCGCTACGAGAACGCCGCTAGCTACACGCACACCGAAAATATCCGCCGCATGTTGGATCGGGGCGAAGACCCCCAACAGGCCGTCATCGACCGCGGTCACCAACTCGGCCTGCACGTGTATGCCTCGCTGCGCATGAACGACAATCACTTCAACGGTGCCCAACTAAGCGACCTCCAGACCCTGCACCACACCGAACTGACCCAACTGCGCAAGGACCACCCCGAATGGCTCCTCGGCGAGGATACCGAAGAGTGGTTTGCCCTGTCGTGGAATATGGCCATCCCCCAAGTGCGCGCGAAGTCTGCCAAAACTACCCTTGGGACGGCGTCGAACTCGACTGGCAACGCCACCCCTTCCACTTCCCCGCCGACTATGCCTATCGCCTGCGCTACGTCCTCACCGACTTCATGCGGGCGGCGCGGCAACTGACCGACGAACTGACCCAAGAGCGCGGCCGACCCTTCTACCTAGCGGCCCGCGTCGCCGGCTCCATCGAAGGCTGTCACCGCATTGGCTATGACGTGGAAACCTGGGTAAGAGAAAACCTCGTCGATATCCTGATCCCAGCCGGTGCCGCCGGTACCGATCCAGCCATTGAAGTCAGTGCCTTCCGCGCCCTCTGCGCCGACCGCGCCATCGACCTCTACCCCGGTTTTGACGGCGGCGTCCCCGGCCCGGCTGCCGGTCCCGAAGGCGAAACGACCCGCCACAACATGCGCACCAAAGCCACGGCCATGCAGTATCACGGCCAAGGCGCGACCGGCATATACGCATTCAACTGGCACGCCGACCACGATTCAAAGCGCGAGTTGCTAACTCAAGTGGGCGCGGTCCAAACCTTGCGCCGTCAGGACAAGCTCTACAACGCGACCCACCGCTTCCGCCAGCACACCGGGGAGTGGCGCGGCGCATATCAGCACGACCGGCTGCGCGGCACCCTACCCGTCCCTCTCTACCCAACCATGCAAGAGACCGGCCCACACTTCAACCTCGACCTCGCTGACGACTTGAGCGCAGACCCACCAGCGACCATCACCCTGCGTCTGCGTCTGCAAGATTGGGTCGCTGGCGACGAGGTTCGCTGCTGCTGGGACGGCGAGGTATTAGCCGACCCGGATATCAGCTACTGCCACGGCGGCAACCCCCAACCTATCTCTGATGTCAGCGCCGCCGCTTGGCACAGCTTCGCGCTCACGGCCAACCAAGCCGCCCGCGGCCTCCATCGCCTAGAAGTCGTTCTCTTGCAACGCCATCCTCAACTTTCTTGCGACTTGCTGCTGACTGATGTCGAGGTATTAGTCCTTTATAAGGACTGACGACGCGAGCGGAAGTCACTGTCCCTTGTGAAAATTCCGCCCATCTGTTGTATTACAAAGTAAGCTATAGCAAGAGGAGAAAGAGGAATTTTATGGCCAACCAAAAGCATATCGAATGGCTCCTCAAAGGCGTCAATGCTTGGAACGAGAGGCGCGAGCGAAAAGATTTTAAACCTGACTTTGAGGGAGCGGATATTTCTAGCGAGTTCAAGAAAATGGGAGCGTTGGGCAATGATGGAAGAGCTTATTTACGGGGAATCAATCTCGGTGGAGCCGACCTCAGCGGAGCCGACCTCAGCGGAGCCGACCTCAGCGGAGCCGACCTCAGCGGAGCCGACCTCAGCGGAGCCGACCTTGGCTCCACCAAACTGAACGGAGCCGATCTGTCCCGTGCCAAACTGTGCAAAGCCCACCTCATTGAAGCCCACCTCATTGAAGCCCACCTCATTGAAGCGGACCTTACCGAGGCTGAACTCGACCGCGCCAACCTTTACAAAGCGAATCTCACCAGGGCAACTCTAATCAACGCTAGCTTTCGCAAGGCCAATCTCTCTTGGGCCAATCTATCGTATTCGCAGGTGTGGAAAGCGAAGCTGTATGGATGAAGCACAGAATGTCGGAACAGATCAAGGTAACAGCGACGAGAAAATCAAAAGCATTGAGTGTTTGCTAAAAGAGTGTCGCGACCTCAAAAAACGCTACGCTGATAATGTCCAGTTCTATTTCCGAGGAGAAAGTTGCGATTCTTGGAAGCTGCGTCCTTCCATAATGCGGCGTTCCAGCCTTCAAGAAAAGGAAAGTGAGATGCTGAACGAGCTCATGTCGCGTCAGCCAGAGGCGTTTAGTGGGCTGACTTCAGCGTTCTCACAGTGGGTACTCGCACAGCATTACGGGCTTCAAACGAGGCTTCTCGACATAACTCGCAACCCGTTAGTCGCCCTTTTTAATGCCTGTGAAGAGGACCGGGACAAAGACGGCCGCCTGCATGTCTTCGCAGTGCCAAGTGACTTGATCAGATCGTTCAACAGCGATACGGTCAGCATCATCGCCAATTTCGCCAAACTCCGTCATGCCGAGCAGAACCTGCTACTGGGCAAAACGCCGGAAGACACCGATGCAGGCGAAGGCTTGGGCCTTGCAGACGAACACCCCGAAGTCATGGGCCGCCTTTATCATTTTATCCGGCAAGAGAAACCGCATTTCGAGGAGCGAATCAACCACGGAGATCTGTTCCGCGTCTTCGTCGTCGAGCCGCAGCAGTCGTTTGAGCGCATTCGGGCACAGTCCGGTGCCTTTCTGATCTCGGTATTCCACGAGCGGTTCGAGCGCAGCGAAATCCTGCAATTGAATGCTGATATTCCTGTTTACGATCATTATACATTGACGGTGTCAGGTGGATGCAAGAAAGACAACATTATGAAAGATCTATGCCTGCTGAATATCACCCACGAGAGTCTTTTCCCCGGGCTCGACGAAGCTGCCAAGGCAGTCACGCAACGCTATTCCGCAGAGTGAAGCCATTTATTGAGGTAGGTACTGACCGCAAAAAAATACCGCAATCAGCACCTATCAATCAATCATTTGCGTCTTGGCGGGTTATTATCTCGGCCTTTACCAGAAGGCTTGCCCGTTGTGCTGGGCTTGCCGCTAGGCCCACGACTTCCGCCTTTACCGCCTCCGCGACTACTACTTGACTTAACCATTTTCTCACCTCCTCTCTTGTAGTGATTCACCGACTCATAGTAATACCATAAAGTGCAACTAAGTATTTCTTTCTGGCGGTGTATTACTTAAACACCTTCAGCGGGACGGGGCGTTACTTGTGTCGTGGATTTTTGTCGCCAATCCCTTCCGTTTGACTGGGTGATTGAGGGATTGGGTGGTCGAAGAGGTGCGTTCGGAGTCAGGTGGCGATTCAACTCGTGCTTCGAACGATCGTGATGATGGCGGCTCCATGTTGTTCTATGGTTGGCGGCCCGACTCCCCTGATGTCATATAACTGCTGTAGGTCTGTCGGCTGCTGCGTGGCAATCAGATTGATTTTTCGTCCTTGAGGATGGTATAAGCTGGGAGATTACGGCGCTTGGCCTCGTGTTCGTGGTACTTTCTCAGATTTTCGGTGATAGTTTCTGAGAGAGCCGACTTGGGATTGGGGCTGTCCCCACGGTAAGGCTATCCCCAAGGAGAATGATGGATCACCATGGTGCCATCGGCGGGCAAATTGGATACAGCTTTCTTGCACTGCTTGAATGCTCCTTTATGTAAGGACGGTAACTTCTCAAGAACTTCTTCAAATTCACATCGATTCATTTCATATACTTTTTCGAAATAATATCTTGGCGGAAAAGAAACATGATCGAGATCGGTCGAGCTAGCTAGGGCAATCAAAGTGTTCAGAAATCCAGAAAAATAAGCTACGTCAAGGTAATTTCTTTTTGATCGAAGGCCCACTATCTTGTCTGAATATCCTTGGATTTTAGCGGCGTTGTTGCATGAAAGCCGTTTTAGGGTCTTGAACGGAGTCAGGCTCTCCAGTTAGATTGGTTCGTGATTTCCGAC
>JAGWBY010000163.1:0-6242 GCA_021295675.1 Candidatus Latescibacterota bacterium
GCGCGAATGTACGGGAAGCGCCAACCCGCATCAGATAGTGATTGGCCCGCGCGGCAGCGGGAAAACGAGCCTGCTGCTGCGCGTCGCGGTCGAGGTGTGCCGAGACGCCGGATTGCGGTCCAACTTCTTTCCGATCGTCTTTGCCGAGGAGAGCTACGAAGTTTCCACCGCCGGAGAGTTCTGGTTGGTATGTCTGTCTCGCCTAGCCGACCAAGTGCCTCACAAGGAAGATGCTCCCGACCTGCGCCGAACGTACGAAGACTTATGTACCATTCAGGACGACCAAACTCTTGCTGAACGCTGCCTTGGCGCTCTGCTCGACTTCTCGGATCGAGAGGGTAAGCGGCTCGTACTGATGGTCGAGAATTTGAACATGATGTTCAGGGACATGGCGGACCCGGACGCGGGCTGGCGGCTGCGCAAGATCCTCCAGAACGAGCCGCGGATTATCCTGCTCGCCAGCGCGACTAGCCGATTCGACGAGATTGACCACCCAGACCACGCCTTATACGACCTATTCCGAATACTGCTGCTACGCCCGCTCGACACTAACGAATGCACAGCGCTGTGGGAAGCGGTGGTCGGCAAATGCCCTCCGCCTGAGACCATTCGATCACTGGAGATTCTCACCGGTGGTAGCCCGCGTCTGATCGCCATCGTAGCTCGCTTCGATGCAGTGCAATCCTTTCGCGAACTCATGGCCGAACTACTCGACCTCGTCGATGACCATACGGAGTACTTCAAGAGCCATATCGAATCACTCCCAGCGCAGGAGCGGCGAGTCTATCTCGTGCTCGCCGACCTGTGGAAGCCAGCGACTACGAGGGAGATCGCGGTCCGCGCCCGGCTGGAGACGAGCAAGTGCAGTGCCCAACTCACTCGCCTCATCGAGCGGGGCGTCGTTCAGGTCATGGGTGGTACTGCCCGGCGCAAACAGTATTACCTGACTGAGCGCCTCTACAACATCTACTACTTGCTGCGGCGCTCCCGCGGACAGGATTCCCTGATTCAGGCCCTTATCCAATTCATGGAGTCGTACTACTCTGGGACTGAACTGAAGGACATAGGTGTTCACATCGCCCGCGAGGCAGGGAGTTTCGGCGGGGAGATGCAAACGATGGCCCGGATCGCACTCGCGCAGATGATAAGGTTGCCTGTACTGGCCGAATATCGAGAAGAGTTGCTTACGACGATCGAACAGACTGAGTTGTTGGCCGCGAAGGAGATATTCGATAAAGCGGTTGCTCTGAAGGATCAGAATCGGCCAGAAGAAGCACTGTCCGCCTTCGACGAAGTGGTGCGTCGATTCGCCGAGAGCAAAATGCCGAAGGTCTCCCGACTAGTCGCAATGGCCCTCTTCGAGAGAGGACTCACACTCAACGACTTAGACCGGCCAGAGGACGCACTTACCGCCTATGACGAAGTAGTGCGCCGATTCGGCGATAGTAAGACGCCAGACGTTCTCGGACTAGTTGCACAGGCCCTCGTCGAAAAAGGGTTCATACTCGTCAGGCTAGATCGTACAGAGGATGCGCTGGCTACCTTCGATGAGGTGGTGCGTCGATCCGCCGACAGCGAATCCTTTGCAGGCCGTGTAGCGACTGAGCACGCGCTGCTTGGAAAAGCGTATCTTGAATTGGAGTGTCGGCGGTACAAGGCAGCCATCAAAACGGCTTGTCGAGTACTTGATCTGTGCCACACAGCATCACCGGAGTACCGATGGCTGGCTCACCTAATCAGGGCAAAGGCAACCCTCGCAAATGGGGACTTATCCGCGAGCGAGCAAGACATCGCGGCGATCTTGACGATTCTCCCCAGTCTCGGCTCCCTTCCGAAGGAGATCCTTGAAGAACTGATAGAGTTCAGCATCGAGATCGGGCCAGAGCGCATGGTCGAGCTTATTCAGGCGTCGCCGTCGGCAAATCTTCTGTTGCCGCTTACGACGGCTTTGGAGCAGGAACTTGGACGCGAGCCCCGAGTAGCGCTTGAGGTCGCGGAAGTTGCCGAGGATATCCGGAAGGACCTGGCGAAGCTAAGAGAAACGTAGAGCGATGGCGTCGAGTAACTAGGACGAAGGGAGTTCGCTTGTGAAGCGCATCCGCGAATTGGAGTTCATTTCCGATCTTGCCAAATACCGAGTTATGTAGACGATATCGTGGATTGAGACGAATTTCGCGATCGCAATTGAGCATAGCTGCTGATAGCATTACATAACAACAACGATAGAATCCTATGGAGGAGTAACCCTATGTTTGGAACCATTCGCAATCCATCCGGCGAAGTGCTGGACTACACTTTTCACGCTGGCACGGAGGGGTCGCGGCACATCGTCGTCTTGGGGCACGGCGTGACCGGCAACAAGGACCGCCCCTTTGTCGTAGCGCTCGCCGAGGGGCTAGCGGCCGCTGGCATCCACGCGCTGCGCTTTTCCTTTGCCGGCAATGGCGCGTCCGAGGGCCGCTTTGCCGACGCGACGATCTCCAAAGAAGTCGAAGACCTCGGCGCGGTACTCAGTGCCTTGGACGGCTACTCGGTCTGCTATATCGGCCACAGCATGGGTGGTGCGGTCGGCGTCTTGAGCCGCGACGAGCGCATCGGCCTGCTCGTCTCCTTGGCGGGCATGGTACATACGCACGCCTTTGCCGAGCGCGAGTTTGGCGAAGAGGTGCCCGACGAGGGCTGCATGTGGGACGAGCCTGACTGCCCGCTCTCGCAGGCCTACATGGACGACATGGCTCAGATCGACACTGTGGTGCGACGCGGGGCCGAGATTGTAGTGCCTTGGCTGCTGGTACACGGCAGTGAGGACGATGTGGTCCCGACTGCTGACTCGCACGACATCCTTGCCCGAACCAGCGACAATGCCGAACTCGTCGTCATCGACGGAGCCGACCACGTCTTTAGCGAGCACGCGCAGGTCATGGTCGAAAGGGTCGTCGGATGGCTACAAGGGCAGTGGGCATAAGCATCTCCGCAGGCCGCAGCCTACCAGAGACCGCGCTCAACTCCTATCTTTAAAGGAGTACGCCCGGCAATCCCGCCGGCCATACGCGCTCTGAATGAGTACTCGCCAGCAACGGACCTTGCTGGCCGTGGTGGCCTTGGGCGTCTTCATGGTCGCCGATACGCTCTATTTGCTGACCAATCGGCTGGCCGACGCCCTCGATTTCTCCTACTTCGCGGTTACTGACATTTCCCTGCCCAAATTTTACCAAGGCATGGTGCTGTCGCATACGGGCGTCGGTTTGGTGTTGGTGGTACTGGCGATGGGTTTTGTGGCTTGGCACCTACCGGCGGTGTGGCGCAAGAGCCGCAAGCGGGCCATCCTCACCGGCATCGCCACGCTGACGCTGGGCATCGTACTGGCCATCAGCGGGCTGTTCATCCTCAGCGCGGCGAGCAATCGCGGCAACCCGGTGGCGTACTGGAGCCACGTGGCCGCGGCGGTTTTGGTTCCCCTCTTTTACTTGGCGCACCGCCGCCTCTCGCTGTGGAAGCCCTCGGCGCGGAGCTATCGCGTCGTGCCCATAGCGGTGGTTGGGCTGTTGGCGCTGGCCGTGGTGCTACACGGGTTGAGCTATAGCGGTGAGCAGTACACGCAGGCGGCCGAGCAGGCATTTGCCGCTGGCAAGCACACCGGGCCGGGTTCCAAGGCGCGGGAGGTCGCTGACTTTGCCCCAGACGACTTTGTTCCTGCCAATTTCGTGCCGGCTGAGAGTCCCTTTTTCCCGGCGGCTACTACGACTACGACCGGCGATGTGCTGCCCTCGCGGATCATCACGCGCGGCGATCTGTCGCATCCGGAAAAACTCGCTGGCGACATGGACGAGTACGGCTTTGTGGTCAACGAGCCGATTGGTTCGGAGACTTGCGCCCGCTGCCACGCGGCAATTGTCGAACAGTGGGCGACTTCGGCGCACCGCTTTGCTTCGTTTAACAATCCTTTCTACGAGGCGACGATCAATCACATGCGCAGCAACTCAACTGAGAGCAATGCGGAGGTTGACGCGCATATCGCTTATTACAAGGACTTGGCAGGCGAGGAGGCCAAGATCAAGTCCAAGTCGCTGATGCTGGCGGGCAAAATGACCGAAGAGATCGACCGCGCCTCGCCCCAAGCTCAAGCCGGGCTGACCTGTCTGGGCTGCCACGCCATCGACGAGATTCACGACCAGACCGGCAACGGCAACTACAACATCGCCGACGAGCAAGAGGATCCCTATCTGTTTGCTGAGGCCAAAGAAGGCGTGGGCCGCTTCGTGCACGACACGGCGCTGAAGGCGCGGCCCATCGTGCACAAGAAGCAGATGCTCAAGCCGTTCTTCCGCACCTCTGAGTTTTGCGCCACTTGCCACAAGGTCAGCCTCGACTCGCGCGTCAATGGCTACCGCTGGCTGCGCGGCCAAGACGAATACGACAATTGGCACGCCTCTAGAACCTTCTACTTGCCTGCTGTCAAGCGGGTCTGCCAGGATTGCCACATGCCGCTGGAGGAAGCGGTTGGCGGCGACGTGTCGGCGCGGGATGGGTACGTCAAGTCGCATCGCTTTTTGGCGGTCAATACGGCTCTGCCCTACATCCGCGGGGACGAGGAGACCATTGCGCGGATCGAGGAATTTTTGCAAGACGAAAAACTCAGCGTCGATGTGTTCGCGCTGCACCACCAAGAAGAAGCGCACTACGCGTTGGATAAGAGCCAGCCGGCACTGGTGCCCGGCGGAGACTATACATTCGACGTGGTGGTGCGCAACAAGGGCGTCGGGCACACTTTCCCGGGTGGGACCAACGATTCCAACGAGGGCTGGTTAGAGGTCTCGGTAGTGAGCGACGACGACGCGGTGTTGGCTTTGAGCGGGGCGGTGCAAGACGATGGGCACGTCGATCCGGGAGCCCACTTTTACAAGGCGCTGATGGTCGATGCAGAAGGCCAAGCCATCCACCGGCGCAACGCGCAGGACATCGTCACGGCCGTGTACGTGCGCACCATTGGTCCGGGTACGGCGGATGTGGCGCACTACAGCTTCGAGGTGCCCGAGGACTACGCGGGGCGCGAGCTGACGCTGCGGGCGCGGCTACTGTGGCGCAAGTTCGACCGCACCTATACGGAATTTGCCTTCAATAACAACCGAGAGGGCTTCCGCCGCTTCGACCAAGTGCCGGATTTGCCGGTAACTGAGATCGCTCGCAGCGAGGTGGAGTTGGTGGTGGGAGAGTCGTCCGCGCAGGGTACGCCGGATGCGGGCGACTGGATGCGCTTCAATGACTATGGCATTGGCTTGCTGCTTCAAGACGATACCCAAGGAGCCGCACGGGCCTTTGCGACGGTGGAACAGCTAGCGCCGGAGCGCTTGGACGGCTGCCGCAACTTGGCCAAGGTTGCCGTGCGCGACGGTCACTTGGAGCGGGCCTACGAACATTTGGAGGACTGCGAGGCGCTGGTTAGCGGCGACGGGCAGACGGCTTGGGTGTGGGGCGTGGTGTTGCAGGAGGATGGCCGCTACGAGGCTGCGGCGCAGGCGTATCGCCGAGTGTTGCGCGACTTTCCCGAGGATCGGGCGACGTGGCGGAATTTGGGCCGGGTGCTGTATCTCGACGGCCGTTTTGAGGAGGCTTTGGAGGCTCTCGATGGCGTGCTGGCTATTGACCCGGAGGACCGCGTCGCCCACTACCATCGGATGCTTTCGCTGCGTGCTCTCGGCCGCGAGGATGAGGCCCTCATCGCCGAGCGGGCTTACCAGTACTACCAGATCGACGAGTCGGCTCAGGAGCTGACGCGCCGCTATCGGCTAGCGCATCCACACGACAACCGCGAGGCGCTCAAGATACACGTTCATTCTGTCCGTTGAGGGCGCACGTGGAGAATTTCTTCCATGCCTAGTGCCCGCACTTGGTCGGCCTCTAGGGTGAGGACGGCGTGGTTGGGAAACTCCACCTCGTACGCGGCTCCTTCGCCGTGAATGAAAACCACGACCCCGACATCGCCGGCGATCAGCTCGGCTTGGGGTTGATCGGCTGTCAGGACAGCCCGTCGGTGTTCGGCTAGGGGTTCAGCTAGGGGTTCGGCTAGGGTATTCATGAACTAACTCCTTTGTGGAACGGCCGTTACAAAGCGTAGCGCGGTCTCGCCTCGTCGAACGAACCACACGGTGCGTACGTAAAATAGGCCGTATGATGGTGTGTCAATATATCCAAGGATAATGTATTTGGTGCCGTGCTCAGTTGCAATGCGTTCGGCAAGTGGT
>JAGWBY010000163.1:6314-9563 GCA_021295675.1 Candidatus Latescibacterota bacterium
TGCAGTAGGTACGTCAATTTTTCGTCGGCGATGTAGGCTTCGTTGCGATTCATGTCAAGCTAATCCGATTGCATTCTTTCAGGGTGTCGGTTACTCTAGCAAACACCTGTGTATCAACCTTTCACACCGCTAAGGTTTAATGGGAAGAGATATGACGAGTGAGTACGTAATAGAGGCAAATTTTATGCCAACATTTCATAGCGCGATCTGGCGACTCTTGGTCGGCGCATTGATGTTAGCCGCCTGCGGCCCGGAAGAGGCTTCGGAACCGGCTCCGAAGCCTGAGTACACCAAAGCACCGACTGCCGACTATGCGGTGGGGCGCGGGCGGAAAGAGGCTCCTGACGTGCGCTTTGTCGATGTGACGAAGGAAGCTGGTCTTGAATTCAGGCACGAGACTGGTGCGCGCGGCGACAAGTGGATGCCGGAAACCATGGGCAGCGGCAGCGCGCTTTTTGATTACGATGGCGACGGCTGGCTGGACGTGCTCTTGGTCAACAGCGAGGGTTGGGGCGGCGAAAAGGCCCCCGGCAAGCTCTACCGCAACCTCGGCAATGGGACCTTTGATGACGCAACGGAACGCGCGGGCCTAGACTTTTCGGTCTATGGCATGGGCGCGACGATTGCCGACTACGACGCCGATGGCGATCTGGATATCTACCTGACGACCTTGGGGCCGAACCTGCTGTTGCGCAATGACGCGGGCCGCTTTGTCGATGTAGCACAGGAAGCGGGCGTGGTGGGCGCGGTCTGGCGGGACGATGCGGGCAACGAAAATCCCGAGTGGTCCACGGGCGCGGCCTGGGTCGATGTAGATGGCGACGGCTGGCTGGATCTGTTGGTCACCAACTACGTGCGCTGGTCGGCCAGCACCGATATATACACTTCGCTCGACGGCAAGGAAAAGTCCTATGCCACGCCACAGCAGTACCCTGGGTCGACGCCACGGCTCTATCGCAACCTAGGTGAAGGCCGCTTCGAGGAGATAACCGAAGAAGCCGGCCTGCTGTTGCCCGAGGGCAAATCCATGGGCGTGGCCATGACCGACTTTGAAGACGACGGCCGCATCGACTTGGTCGTCACCAACGACACCCAACCCAATTTCTTGTTGCAAAACTTAGGTGGGGGCCGCTTTGCGGAGCGGGGTCTCGCCGCGGGCATCGGCTACGACGAGAGCGGGCGGGCGCGAGCGGGGATGGGCGTAGATATTGCATCGGTCGCCAACGACGGCGTGCTCTCCATCGCCATTGGCAACTTCAGCCGCGAGGCGCTCTCGCTCTATCGCCAAGCCGGCGGCGAGGTCTTCGTCGATGCTGCGGGCAAGGCTCGGCTGATGCAGGCGACACTGCAGCCGCTGACCTTTGGGCTGCGCTTTTTAGACTACGATCTCGACGGCTACCAAGACCTGATCTTGGCCAACGGGCACATCGAGCCAGAGATCAACTCGGTGCAGAAGGAGATCGAGTACCAGCAGGCACCGCAGTTGTTTTGGAATGACGGCGACGGGCAGACGGGCGGGCTGTTTCTCAAGCCGCTGGTGGCGCGAGGGCTGTCCGTCGGCGATATCGACGCCGATGGCGACTTGGATGTGCTGCTGACGACCAATGGAGGTCCAGCTTATCTGTTGCGCAACGAGGGGCCGACCGGCCGCGTGGTGGAGCTTGACCTGACGGGTAAGGCACCTAATCGAGACGCTATTGGCGCGAAGGTGACTGCGCAGGTGGGCGAGCAGGAGCAGGTGTTCATGGTGCGCACGGGGTCTTCCTATTTGAGCCACAGTCCGATGACTTTGACCGTTGGCTTGGGCGCGGCCGAGCAGATCGACCGCTTGGAGATTCGCTGGCCGGATGGGACGGTGGAAGCTCTTGAACAACTCGCGGCCGGGGCGCGCTACGAAATCGCGCAAGGTGAGGGGATTGTGGGGAAGAGGGCTTTTGCGCAGTAAGCTATTTCAACCGATCAAGCGGCCCCTTTGGTCGTGGCTGACCTTGTCGGGGTCATGCGGGCCGGAGCGGGCGCGCTTGGCCTCTCCTTGTTGGTAGCGGTGGGGCATTTCCGTCTGCCGCCAGCGTAAAAAACTGCGTTCCTGCGCGTCGCGGTTGCGCGCCGAAGCTGGGGCTGGGATTTCGATGGTGGCGTAGGTGATTTCGCTTACCCGGCGCGACAGAGCGACAATTTCTCCTTTGCTGATGACCAAGGTGACGCCGACGTTGGCCTCGACAATGGCGACGCCGTTTTCGCGCGCTCGGGCCAACACGGCGCGGTCTTGCTCCTTGGAACGGGAGCCGTAGGAGGGGATAAGCAGGTACTGTGCTCCGTCGAGCACTGGGATGCGGGCGATATCGGGGTTCCAGCGGTCGTTGCAGATGAGGAAACCGCAGCGGCCAAACGGCGTGTCAAAGGCGTGGGCATGGGCACCGAGGCGGTTGTACCACCAAGAGGGATGGTAGCCTTCGGCCAACTGCATTTTGTGGTACTTGCCGCACAGGCGGCCCCGATGGTCGATGAAGACGGCGCAGTTGTACACGTCGTCGCCGATGCGCTCGGCTAGCCCAAAGGCGAGGCATATTCCCAATTCGCGAGCCAGCTCGCGGAAGCGGCCAATGACCGGCCCGCGCGTGGTGACAGCCACGTCCCGCATCCGTTCTTCCGGCTCCTCCCCCGTGATCAGTTCCATGACTACGTAGCCTTCCAGCACTCCTTCGGGTGCTAGGGCTAGTTGGGCACCGCCTTTGGCAGCGGCGCGGAACATGGCCTCTAGGCGGTCGGCGTTGTCGGCTAGGTCGAATTTTTTAGGCCGGAAGGAAATGGCGGCGACATCTACTGATTGGTACATGGGTTTTGTCTCCTATTCTTCTCTGCGGCAAAAGCGCAGCGCGTACAGGTCGGCGTCGTACATGACAAAGCGCAGGCGCACTGGCCGTCCAGCCAACGGACCTACCTCTGTGCCCGATTCCCACTGCACTGCTAAGTCCGTCTGATCTTGAAAAAGCTCGGGCGAATCGGCCAGCGACAAGCCGGGAAAGGGTTTGCCGTTTTCGTCTTGGACTTCGACGCGGACGCTGCCAGCTGCGGAGGTGGACATGTTGAGCCGCAACTGATCGCCGCTGAAAATCAGGGGCTTGGTGGTGAACTGGCCGCCGCGATAGGGCGCTTGCACCGACGCGAAACCATCGAGGCGCATGGTCAGGCGGCGGATGCAGGAGGTGGGCATGCGCCAGTTCTCGGTCATGTAGAGCGACAGTTCGG
>JAGWBY010000024.1:0-827 GCA_021295675.1 Candidatus Latescibacterota bacterium
CGGCGGGGTGCCCACATCCGCGCCCAAGGCATCTATCGGGATCCGGTGCGTTCGAGTCGGAGCCATGTGGTTAAAGCCAGTGGCCTACGCTGGCTGTCGTTGATGCTGCTGACGCCGATTGGCTGGGTGGATCGGGTCTGGGCGTTACCCTTTATGAGTGTGCTGTGCCCTTCCCAGCGCTATTATACCCAGCAGGGTCGCTGTGCGGTGTCTCTGGTACAGCGCGCCCAAAGCATGCTTCACGTCGCCGCCGGTTGGCTGCCGGGACGGCGTATTGTGGTGGTGGCCGATAGCAGCTTTGCCGCGTTAGCCTTCCTCGACGCGGTCGCATCGTATGTTACCGTCGTGACGCGCCTGCGGCTGGATGCGGCCCTATATGCTCCGGCCCCGCCTCGGTCTGCCCACCAAGTGGGACGGCCCCGCTGCAAAGGGGCCCGTTTACCCGCCCTCCAACACCATCTGGACGACCCGGATACGCCGTGGCAGACCCTTAACCCTCCCTCGTTGGTATGGCCGCAAGCGGCGCACCGTGGAGGTCTATTCCCAAACCGCCGTCTGGTATCACACCGGCTTGCCGCCCGTGCCGATTCGATGGCTGCTGATCCGCGATCCACGCCACACCTTTGCCCCCCAAGCGTTGCTATCGACTCATCGGAGCCTGTCGCCCCGGCAGATGCTGACGTTTTTTATACAGCATTGGGCGGTCGAAACCACCTTTGAAGAAGCCCGCGCCCATCTGGGCATGGAAACCCAACGCCAGTGGAATGACCGAGCCATTGCGCGCACCACTCCGGTGCTGTTAGCCTTGTTTAGTCTCGTCACGTTGA
>JAGWBY010000024.1:837-1837 GCA_021295675.1 Candidatus Latescibacterota bacterium
GGCACGCCACCGCGTGGTATAAAAAAGTAAAACCAACCTTTGCCGATGCGTTGGCGGGCGTCCGAAAACACATTTGGGCTACTTTTTCAGCCACCCTACCAAAAGACGACATGGTAAAAATACCGCGCACCCTATTCAACCGCTTGATACACACCGTCTGTTACCCTAACTGAATGGATAAAGTCGAGCTAAGGGCAGGAGTAGTACTCGACGGAGTTCCGGAAGTGGCGGAGGCGCTCGGCCCAAAGGGCAGATAAAGTCAGGCAAGGCAGTTCAGTATTCCATCAAGACCCGGAAGGGCAACACGAAATATATAGGTACGACCAACAATCCGACACGTCGTGCGGCTGAGCACAGAAAGGCCGGCAAGCTCGGTCGAGGGGATAAGTTGGTCGTTGAGACGAGGGCCGTCCAGCGAAAATCTGCGGAACGTGTCGAGGCTGCAAAGCTGGCGTCTCATCGTCGCCGCCACGGGAGCAACCCTAAGCATAACACCACGAACGACGGGAAGTTTCACCCTTAGCCAAGGGAGCTCCCGTACTCTCGTGACATCCATCGGGCCAAGCTTCGTGAAGAACTGACGTTACGCAGTTTTCAGGGTTTGTAGCTCCTCAAAGGCATGTCGAATGGCCTTGAGGTAGAGTCGAGCCCGCGACGCATAGTGATTGAGTCGATATTTAACCCGCACCTCTCCAATCGACTAGCCGCATATAGGGCCATAAAACAGTGATTACTTTGGGTGCGTACCCGCTTGGTCGGCGACTTGGTTAAGGCGGCATGGGACTTGAGCGTTTTATGAAACGTCTCCACTTTCCAGCGTTTCTGATAGATCGTTTCGATGGCGGCTCTATCACACGTGCGATCACTACAAGCCAGATACAGGGTGCCGGTGCTGCCCTAAGAGCTGTTTGTCCATACCGAGAATGTACCAACATAAAGGAAAGACTGCGTAACATCAGTTACTTAAGTGCTGATCACCGCTACCATAAACGCCGGTTGC
>JAGWBY010000024.1:1879-27074 GCA_021295675.1 Candidatus Latescibacterota bacterium
GTCATACCGGCCCGCCACTCAGGGCCGCACCACGGTCCCGTCGGCCCGGCGATCCTCGGCCGCGTAAAAGGCGCGCACCTGATCGCCGACCAACAGATTCTTCGCCTTCTCCTCATTGATGTCGATCCCTAGGCCCGGCTGATCGTTGGGATACATGTATCCCCCTTCCATGGTCGCGTGTCCGGGAAAGGCCTCCAACTCTGCTGGGCTGAAACCGTTCTCCTCCTGAATCCCGAAGCTGTAGCTCGACATATCTAAGTGCATGGCTGCCGCTTGGTTGACCGGGTCGTTGTCCCCGCCTTCCTGCCAAGCTGTCTGCACGCCGTAAAACTCGCAGAGCGCGGCGATCTTGCGACAGGGGGTAATTCCGCCGCCTTTGGCCACTCGGATGCGGATGTAGTCGATGAGACGCTCGCTGATCAGCGGCAGGTATTCGTGGACATTGACGAATAGCTCACCCATGGCCTGCGGCGTGGTGCATTGCTGGCGCATGAGCCGGTACCAGCCGATCTGCTCGGGTGCCAGCGCGTCTTCGAGGAAAAACAGCCGGTAGGGTTCCAGCCGCTTGGCCAGTGCCACGGCGATTTGGGGTTTGAGGTGCTCGTGGACGTCGTGGGTGAGTTTGGGGCCAAAACCCAGCTTGTTGCGCAGGTACTCGAACATCGCGGGAATGGCCTCCAGATAGGCTTCGTCGTCAAAGGCTGGTGCCGCCGACCAAGCATTGCGCGGCTTGAGAGCGTTTTCCACGAATCCGCCGCCGCCATAGCCGCCGAGTTGGCAGCGGATTACAGGCCAGCCCTCGTCGATGTAGCGCTGGATGTCATCGGCAAGTGCCTCGTGGTCGCCGCCGCCAGCGTGGGCGTAGCAGGGAACTGCGGCGCGGCAGGCCCCGCCCAACAGTTCGTACACGGGCATCCCGGCCTCCTTGCCCTTGATGTCCCACAGGGCCATGTCGATGCCGCCCAGTGCGGCGTTGAGGATGGAGCCGCTGCGCCAGTAGCCGCTGTTGTACACGCATTGCCAGATGTCTTCGATGCGGCTGGCCTCGCGGCCAATCAGCAGCGGTCCTAAGCTCTCTTCGAGGGCTGTGGCGACGGTGGCGGCGTGGTTGTGCTCGCTGGCTGAGCCGATGCCGTAGAGGCCGGGCTGGTCGGTGATGATTTTGACGATGACCCAGGTGCCGTTCTGGCGGGTGCGGATGCAGCGGACTTCTTTGATCTTGGCCATTGGCCTCCTCCTTGCGTAAGTTTGAGATTAGAGTGCGAAAAAGAAAGTATTTTGCATATGAACTTCAATACCACCAACAGCACGTTTCGCCAACTTATGGGCAATGGGATGAGTTATCGCGTACCGCTTGGGATGACCTGTGGCAGGATCTTGTTGCGCTGTTCGGCGAGGACCCAGAACCCGCTCATTACATGGGCTATCTAGTACTGCAATCGGCGGACAACAGGGCGTTCGACATCATTGATGGACAGCAGCGGATGACCACGCTGAGCCTGTTGATGTTAGCAGCGGTGGCGCATCTAACGGACTTAGCTGCGCCGGATGATTTAGGAGATCCGCAACGTAGGCGCGCAGAGCAGTTGCGTAGCAATTACATCGGCTATTTGGACCCCGTGAGCCTAGTGCCGCGCTCCAAGCTGACGCTAAATCGGCATAACGATCGCTTTTACCAGAATTACCTAGTCCCCTTAGAGAGTCTGCCGCAAAGAGGATTGAACGCATCGGAACATCTCCTGCGCCGGGCGTTTCTCTGGTTCAGAGAACGCATCAAGGAACGATCAGGTGATGACGGTGAGTCTGTTGCGCGCTTTGTCGATGTCGCGGTAGATAAGTTGTTTTTTACGATCATCACCGTGACCGACGAATTAAATGCCTTCAAAGTATTTGAGACCCTGAATGCCGATTTGCTGAAGAATTATCTGTTTTCCGTTGTCTCGCGTGATAATGCGCACGAATCGGATATCAACAACTTGGAAAGCCGCTGGGAGGATGTCGTCGGGTTGCTGGGCAGTGAGAGCTTCCCCGAGTTCTTGCGGGTCTTCTGGAACAGCCGCAACAGGCTGGTGCGCAAGGTGGACTTGTTCAAAACCATGCGCAGCGCCATCAGCGATAGAGCCAGTGTGTTTCAGTTGATCCGCGATATGGACAGGCACGCACGGGTGTATTCGGCCCTGCGCAGCCCGGAAGACGACTCTTGGACAGCAGACGAGCGCGAAAGTCTGGCCCAGTTGCAGATGTTCAACGTGCGCCAGCCGTTAGCGTTATTGCTGGCGGCATTTGAGCAATTCGAGGAACGCGACCGCGCTGGCTTTGGACGTTTCTTGCAGGCTATCGCGGTAGTATCGTTTCGCTACAACGTGATTTGTGGCCGCCAAAGCAACGAACAGGAGGTTGTGTATAACCAGATTGCCCGCGAGCTATCGGCAGGCGAAATTGTCAGCGCGAAAGCAGCGATTGCAAAGCTGCGGCCAGTCTATCCCGAGGACGCGGAATTCAGGGCGGCATTTGCCGACAAGGCCCTGCGAACGACTAGCGCACGCAACAATAAAGTCGTGCGTTTTATACTGTTCAGGTTAGAAGCGCAGTTGTCGGGGCAGCGCTTTGAATTCGAGAGCGCGAAGTATGGCATTGAACATGTGCTGCCGGAAAATCCGAGTGACGACTGGCTCCAGTTCGACGATCAACAGCGGGAGGCTTCTACCTACTGCCTAGGGAACATGACTCTCTTGACGGCCGCAGACAATCGCGATTTGGGTAACTCGGGATATGCCGAAAAGCGCTTGGTTTACCAGCAGAGCGACTTTGCAATAACGCGCAAGCTGGCAGAGGACTTTGATACTTGGACCGTGGAGAAGATCCATTCACACCAAGCATGGATGGCTAGACAAGCTACAGGTATCTGGAAAGTCAGCTTTTGAGCGTTCGGTGCCTCTACGTATCTCGCGTCCGTTATGGAGGATAAGCGCCATGTCAGCCTATTTGCATACAATGTCTTTCTCATTCGCTCTTCTGATCACCATGCTCTGGCCAGCTACTCCAGCCCATTCTTGGGGTATTCTGCTCAGCCGCGACGGCTTTGCGGTCGAAATGACCGAGGTCAACGCTTTGTTTATCGTGGGTGAAGACAGCACAACCGTTCACCTGAAGACGCATTTCGACGGGGCATCCGAGGATTTCGTCTGGCTCGTACCCGTACCTTCTACATCGAAGGTCGAGCTTAGTCACAACGACATATTTGAGCGATTGGATGAAGAGACATGGCCTCGCTACGATTTGTTACTCGACGAAGGGGTGGAGACATGGAGTGAGGAAAACATAAAAGAACGGTTTGGATTCGTCCCAGACTTGCCCGAGCTCACCTTTGAGCACGAGCGCAATGAAGCGTGTTTCAATCTGGTTTATGAGTGGTTTTTCCCAATTGCTGACTTCTTTGGTTTTGACTACAGTACCGTAGTTTTGGCAGATGTGCGAGAAAGGGAGACGCGCTCCACTACCATTATCAAGGCCCAGTCTCCCAGTGAGATTGCAGCTTGGGTTGCGGATCGTGGTTACGAATCGGGTCGGCTGAATGCGGCGACCCTGCAATCGTATCTCGAAGAAGACCACGCCATCTTAGCTGTGGAAGTGACGGTACCTGTACACCTAACATCACCCGTCTTTTCGGTAAACCAGCTTCAACCCATCGCCTTGACCTATGCGGGAGATACGATCACCGCCCCCTTGCAACTGGCGGCGAGTACAGGAAGCTTCAGAGAAAAACTGACCGTCTGGATCGCTGCCGAACACAGGGCGATACCGGAAAACTATCTGCATGTCCACTTGAATCAAGCGCGACTGATCGATAGTAGATACGACGAGATTCTTTCCGAAGCGATCGCAGAGGCCGGGTATCATGCCTTTAGCACGGAGCACGCAGTGAAAAGCGCAGCCCATACCGATCTAGTGGAATCGAGCATTGATCTGGAATCACTACGCAATCCCGAAAACCTCGATGCTTTCATGAGAGACCTTTGGTATAAAGGTATGCTCCCCCGGAATCGGTTCGGTAATCCCGGGGGACAATTGGACCTGAAACTCTTACAGTTGCTTAGGCAACATATACCCATACCGGATGCGGTACTCGAAGAGATCAAGCGAAAGTATCTAGAATTCAACGAATTCAACGAAAGGTTCCACTCATATGCCGAGACGCAGTTTTACAGCTTTCCCAATGAGTATGAAGACTTCTACGAGAACGAGTGGTTCGATTTTTCGGGGTTTGTCGATGACTGGGTGACCTATATCCACGAGCCCAATATCAAGACTCAACAGGCACTCATGGCTCGCCCCTATCTGACGCGACTTGCCACCTTCGTTTTTCCCGACCAAACAAAAGTTGATCCCGTTTTCAACTTCAATCCAGATTTGGGTCAGGTCAATCGCCCTAATGTGAGGCGTCTGGGCTTTGAGTGCAGCGGAGGCGAGGGCGGGCCATACGATATTGAGGATCTTATAGTCGTGGTCGGGCTGGAAGGCGGCCAGATAGTCCGCTACGGAGTCAGTTGGTGGGAAGGCATCCGGTTTATTCGCTACGGAGACTCTGAAATTCCACCAGCCGCGGCCAGCCGCATCGAGCAGCTAAGCACGTCAGGACCGCCCGTGATTCTATCTCGTGAGACGGCGGTTTTAGCTACTGATGAGCAACCTGTCGCGTCTGGCTTAACGCTATCTGCCAACCGTCCCAATCCGTTTAATTCTAGTACAAGTGTCTCTTATTCCATTCCCGAAGGCACAATGCGGATTGCTCTGCGAGTCTATAACGTTCTCGGACAGTCTGTGCGCACACTTGTGGAGCAGAGTGCACCCACGGCCGGTTTTCACAGTATTCACTGGGATGGCCAAACCGATGGGGGGACTTCCGTCACCACTGGTGTCTACCTGTTGGCACTACAGGCAGATGACCGGTTGCTGACGCGCAAAATCATGCTTATACGATAGCCAACACCCATGCAAAATAAGCCTCGTGCGACAGATGAAAAACCGCTTTTTAGCGAGAGGACATTTATGAGCTCCTTTCAACCCTACGCTTCTTTGGAACGCTACATTGGCCGCCGTCTCTTGGCATTGCTGGCCGCGCTGGCCCTAACCGACGTTGCCATTGTGCTGAGCGCGTCGCTGAGCACCGCCTTGATGAGCACGGCATCCGGGGCCGATGTGGTCCGCGCCCGCGCCATTGAAATCCTCAACGATGAGGGGCAACCCGTGCTCGTAGCTACGGCCGATGAGCACCAAAACGGCGTTTTGTGGGTAGGGGCTGGCAAGGGACGGGGTGGGGTCAGCCTCAGTGCTGACGCAGCCGGTCACGGCTTGCTCGTGGTCAACACGGCCACTGGTGCGCCGCTGGTCTCGATTGTAAGCAACGACCAAGAGGGCGGCGCGTTGCAGGTGTACAACGCCGCGGGAGAGCAGTTGGCGTACCTCGGTGAGAGCGAGGTCGGCAGCGGTCACTTGGCGCTGCGGAGCGCGGCTGGCAATTTGCTAGTCGCCGCGGGCGAAGACAAAGGCAGCGGCCTGCTGATGGCCAACAATGCCGCGGGCATCAACATCTTCCTCGCCGGGGCTGATTCGTCGCAAAATGGCGGCTTGCTGATCAATAGCCGGACCGGCGAGAACTTGCTCTACGCGGGTGCGGGTGCTGGCGGCAACGGCGGTTTGCACGTCAACGCCGCGAATGGAACCCACCTCGTCTTCTTGGGGGCCGATGGGCAGCGCAACGGCACGGTGGGGATTTGGGATCGCAATGGCGCGGGCTGGGTCTTACAGAAGTAGCGTTTGAAGCCACTATAGATAGGGCAGGGAGAACTATGAATTCCAGCGACCGATCCCTTGGGCGATCACCGCCGTCCGCGACCGTCTTATGTGCGGTTGTCTGCACCTTGCTCGGCGCGATATGCTGGCTGCCCCCGGCGAGTGCCGATGAGATTCGCTTTGCCTCCCGCCGCGACTGGCAGGCCTGGTCGCTGCCCGGCACGGTTGAGCTGACTCCACAGGGTGGGCTCAAGCCCGTCGCTGCCCGCCGCGACATCAATGCGGCCCTCAATGCCGAGGCCTTTGGCGGCGGTATCCGCAGCGCTGGTTCCAACCTACGAGACGCGCCGCTGGTCATGGATGGCGACCGCGCCACTGGCTGGTACCCCCATCTGGACGATCCCCCCGAAAGCTGGAATATTGAGGTCAATTTGGGCCGGGGCGTCTCCGCCCGCCGAGTCAAGCTGATCTTTGATCCCCAAGGGTCGGCTCCAGCGCTTTTCGATCTGCTGCTTTCCACCGGCGAACACGCTGTCGATGAGGTCGATAATCCTATCGCCGGAACCGTCATCTATCGCCAGCGCGAGCGATTTAAGGAGAACACCCGCCACGAGATTACCTACGAACTCGACCAGTCCTTTCACACGCCGATCCAGTACGTGCGCTTGGACTTGCTCGCCCTTGAATCGAACACCCGCCTCCTCGAAGTCGAGGTCGAAGCGCTGGGCGACAATCTGGCCTTGGGGATGCTCGAACGCGGCGGCAACCTCGAAGTCGTCCTCGATGCGTTTGTCACCCAAGACCTCATTCCGCTGGGCAACGCCCAAGTGCTCATTGACGGTGATCTCTCCACCCGCTGGTTCGTGCGGCGCACCATCCAAGCCGAGCGCGACGTCTTTTCGCACATCGTCCTCGACTTGGGTGCCACCTACTTTGTCGATAGACTCAAAATCGTCGGCGGCGTAGTTGCCCGGCCCGGTGGTGGCATCACCGCTGGCAGTGGTCAGACCATTGCTTTCTTCGTTACCCGGCGTTCTTTTGGGTTCAATTTCTACGAGGTACTCGGTTCCGACGGCTCTGTGGCACCCGATGGCACGCTGATCTGGCAGAAGTACTATTCCGGCACTGCTAACGAACATGTCAAACAAGTAACCGGGGCCGCCACTCACGCGTTCGGGCTGGTGCCCACCCGCTTTATCCGGGTATTGTGGAAGAGTTGGGACGCGAGCAATCGCTGGGCCTTCCGGGGCTTTGCCGAGGAGCTTCAGGTGTTTGGCGAGGGCTTCCCGCAGAACTTGGAATTTCGCTCGCACATCATCGACTTCCAGAGCATCAAAAGCCTCAACGCCCTATCTTGGGAGGCCGACATCCCGCCGAGTACCCGGCTGGAACTACGCAGCCGCTCCGGCAACGAGGTCGAAAACCTGCTCACCTACTACGACAAGAACGGCAAGGAAGTCACCAAGAGGCGCTACGACAAGCTGATTCCCAGCTTCAAAGGTCCCATCGACACCGCCCAGGTTATCGGCGACGATTGGAGTGCGTGGAGCAAGCTCTACGCCTTCTCCGGCCAGGAGTTCCAGTCGCCCTCGCCGCGGCGCTATGCCCAGCTACAATTGCGGATGGTCACTGAAGATCCATCGGTGGCACTCCAACTCGACGCGCTCAGTATTGCATTCAGCGACCCGCTATCCCAGCGCGCTGTCAGCGAAATTTTCCCGACCCAGGTTCTGCCGGGGGAGGAAACCGAATTCCGCTTCTTCTTGCGCCCGCGCGAGACGAGGGCATCCGGGTTCGACCGTCTCGTCGTGGAGACGCCGACGCCGGCGCGCTTTATTCGCGCCTTGGTCAACGACGCGCCCTTAGAGGTTGAAGACCAGTCGGTCGAAGCTGGGTTTGCGGTGACCTTCCCCCAGCCGCTGCGCGACAACGATCTCGTCGAATTGCGCTTTGCCGCCCAGGTATTTCAGCAGTCCACGCCTTTCGTCCTTTTCATTCAAGACGCGCGTACCGAAGATGTCAGCCGCCAGCGCGTCGATCCCGGGGATGCTACGGACCAAGTTGCCAGCAGCACCAACGTCGTCGGCCTGCCCGTCGCCCGCGATCTCTTGCTCAACGTCGTCTTCGATACCGAAGTGCTGACGCCCAACGGCGATGGCATCAACGACGTGCTCGCCGTCCGCGCCGACGTGATCAACATCCTCGAACCGCGCCCTTGGCACCTGCGGCTCTACGACTTGGCCGGCTATGCGCTAGTCGAGCGCTCCCAAGCTGTCACTGCGGGTGTCCGGCACTTCACCTGGGATGGCCGCGACCAAACAGGGCAATTGGTGCCGCCCGGCCTCTACCTGCTCGAACTCCACCTCGACGGAGATGCGCATCAGCAGCGCGTCCGGCGCGTGGTTTCGGTGGTGTATTGAGACTTCCCTTGCCGATCGCCACTTTTAACGCTTGTTGAGCATTGTCGTATTCCGTACTAATAAGACGAATATTGGTATATCTACTGCGGAGGCGATCTATGCACAATCTGTGGCGGTGTGTTGCCTTGGGATTGCTGTCAGCGACGGCGGGAGAGGCCCAGCTAGACATCTGGCAACTAGGGGGCCGCGGCCTAGCGTGGAGCCAAGCCGACTCGGTCGAGATACTCATTGACTTTGAACGCACGCCGGGGGCGATCCAGCCAGTGTACCTGACGCCGGATCAGACCGTGTTTTCGCATTTGCACAACTGGCAATTCTGGCGCGATCCCAGCGACAAGATCCTAGGCTATGTCGATGGCCAGATGCCGCGGATATGGAAGTTTAAAGACGGCATCCCCGACCCCTCTGAAAATGGCTCTTGGTTGATTGATGGCGACAGCACTTCCTATAACATCCCCATCGCCCAGGGTGGGATATCCGCCGAGTACTTCACCATCGACGTGGCCGTGCCCGTGCCGGCTGTCCGGTTCGGGTTCTTCACCTCGCCCGTGGGATTTCGCATTGAGGGCACTCCCACGCTGACCGATGCACCCCCCGCTTTCGACGTGTCTATCGGCGGCGACGCGGATCCGGCGATTCGCAAAGGAGAAAATGATCTCCTAGAAAAGGTCGTCGCCAATGTCGCCGAAAACCTCGATCCCACTGTCCACATCGACTTTCCGCGCCAATACGTGCGCTTCATCCGCTGGCGGCGGCAACTGTCGATCCTCGACGAAGAGGCTTTGAGCGGCTGCCGTGATTGCGGTGCCCAAGGCAATCAAACCCGAGCGATCAAGGGCAATATCGGCGACTTTGAGCTTTTCGCCTTGGGGGTACCACAGCGGGTGACCTACGTCACCAAAATTGTGGACTTGGGATCAATCGCCAACTTCGGCCGCCTGCATTGGGCCGCTACGCCCATGCGCATGGAGGGTGATCGCGCGATCGAAGCCCCCCACGCTCCAGTAGGGGTCAAGGTAGAGGTGCGTACCGGCCGCGACGATGTCCCGGACATTTACCACGAGTTCACCAATACCGGCCTAGAAAAGGAAGTTTCGCGCGATCGCTACGAAAACGACCTCAAAGCTCGGCTCGTCCGAGTCAGCGCTGACGCCGGCAGCTTCCGCACCCGCGAGCCCAAACCCGGGGTCCGCGCCTCAATCGCCTACGACAGCGACAACTGGACTTTTTGGTCGGTACCCTTTACCGAGTCGGGACAGCTGCTCCGGCTGCGCTCCGGCTCGCACCTCCAGTTCACTATCACGCTCAAAAGCGAGAACTTCGACGCTTGGGTTCGGCTCGACTCGCTGTGGATCGAGACTGCGCCGCTGTTGGCCGACGACGTTCACGGCGAAGTAGCCAGAGCCGACGACCTCCAGCCCCAGCGCGGTTTTACCGAGGTCGAGTTGGGCGCGAGGACTGATTTCGTCTATGACGTGCAAGCTGTTTTTACTAGCGCTCAGGCCACTGGCTTCGACGCCTTGCGCATCCACACTAGCAACCAGGCTGCTTTCCGACGCCTAGAAATGGGCACACCCCTTGCCGCGGTTGATCCCGCAGAAGTAGTAGTAGAAGAAAGCGCCTTGGTCGTCCGTCTTCCCGATCGGGTAACTCCAACCCAAAACTCGCCCATCCGCGTGGTCTTTGGCACTGAAGTCTTTGAATTCGCTGCGACTTTCGAGGGCGAGGTTTTCGCAGCCGACAGCGAGAGTCTGCCCCAGCAGATCGTACCCGGCGATGCTGGCGATGCTATTTCGACTAACAGTTTGCGGGTGCTCAGCTCTCCGGACGCTTCTCCTGATCTGATCCAGAATTTCTCCTTTTCTACTCCGGTCTTAACCCCCAACGGCGACCAAATCCACGACGAACTGCACATCGCCTACTCGTTGTTCCGCCTGCCCGAGCAAGTACCGGTGGCTCTCGAAGTGTACTCGCTCGATGGCCGCCGAGTCGCTCGGGTCGCCATCGGAACCCAAGATTCAGGTCCCCAACAGATCACTTGGAACGGCCGCGACCAGCGGGGCAGGATTCCAGCCCCGGGACTTTATCTCCTGTCCATTTCGCTCGGTACTGATGTTCCCCAGCAGTCCCAACTGCGCCCGCTGGGCATTGCCTATTAGGGAACAGTCAACATGCGTATCGGCTTTTTGCTCTGCGGCTTGCTCCTGTTATCGTCCGTCTGCCCTAGCTCGGCCGAGCGTCTGACCTTTGACAGCGTCGAAGACTGGGCGAGTTGGGAGGCACCGTTCGGCCTAGTGCAGATCAGCGAAGAGGGCCAGCTCCAGCTAGTCAAATACCGCAAGAACACCGACGTGATCGCCGATGCCTCTCACTTCACTCACCCGACCAAGACTCGTGGCGATGACGTTCCCGGCGGCTTATGGGATGTAGGCAGCGGCCAAGCCACGGCCGGGTACGTCATCGATGGCGATCCCGGCACCTTTTGGAAGCCTGATCCGAACGCGGTTCTCGGCGAGTGGTTCGTGCAGATTGACCTAGGACGCGCAGTGCTGGCCAAGGAAATTCGCCTCACCTTCCCCGACCAACAAGGCGCGCGGCCCTTTCGGCAATTCACCGTCTTCATTGCCACCGGCGTGACGTCCAACCCCCTCGACGACCTTTTCATCTTCGACCCAGTCTATCGCACTACCCACCCCAACGAGGAGACCGAGATCTCGATACCTCTTACTTTTATATCCAAGGCTACATCGCGGGTACTCGACCCGGATCTCAATATCGATCCGCAAGAAAAAGACCAGTACCGGCTTCTCCAGTACATCAATTTTACTGTCGAGGCCCGCGACCTAGAAGGGGCGCTCTCCGAGATTGAGGTCGTTGGCATCGGCGATAACGTCTCCATTGGCCTCGAGCGTCGCGGCTTGGTCATCGACGGCCTAACTTCCGTTTCCAATATCAATCTCTTCGACGCCAATATGAACACCAATAGCGCCATTGCTCCTGTGGCCTTCGCCGGCCGAGAGCGCAGTTGGCAGGAGCAGGGGACTTGGTTTTACGCAGACCTAGGAGCTGTATTTTGGCTCGACGGGGTCTTCATCTACGTATTAAAGGAGCAGGAGGGTACCGCCGGGTTTATCGCTGGCCCCGCACGGGGCTTTACTATCCTCGCCTCAGACGGCACGCCTTCCATCAGCACGGACCTGCCCGTTCCCGAGCCCTTTGACTACTACGAATTGCTCTTCCAGCCGGACAATTGTCCCTCGTGCTTGCATTACTTGCGCTACCAGTTCCGGCCACGCCGGGTGCGCTATCTGCTCTGGCACGTCCACAGCACGAGCGGCTGGAACTCCAAGTGGGCCGAACTCATGCTTTTCTCTCCGGGGCACCCCGCCGAGGTGATCATGCACTCGGACTTTATCGACCTAGGGGCGGAAGCTGGCGACGGACGCCCCAAGGTCATCAAGGGGCTATCTTGGGATGCGGACCTTCCCTCTAGCACGCGCCTGCACTTGCGCTCGCGCTCGGGCAATACCCTCAGCGAAGTCTATGACTTCTACGACCGCAAAGGCGATAAGGTCACCGAGGAAAAGTGGAACAGCTCTCCCAAAGTGCTGCGCGGGCGGATCGACACCACCGTAGTTGTAGGCGAGGATTGGGATGCTTGGAGCGAAGAGTACAAAGTGATCGGTGAGGGCTTCAAGTCGCAAAGCCCGCGCCGCTTCGTGCAGTTGGAACTAATTCTCGTCACCGATGACCCCGCCGTCGCCCCTGTGATCAACGCGCTGTCTATCGACTTTGAAGACGCCTTTGTGCAGGAGGCCAAAGGCCGTATCCAACCCCGCGAAGCTCAGCCCAACGCGGACACTCGCTTCACCTATACTCTCTGGACTGGGGCTGGGGAACAGGACAGCGGTTTCGACCGCCTGCGTTTCGTCCTCTCCGCAGCGGCCAGCGATGTCGATCTCGAAATTGGGGGACAGGCCATCGCTCCCGCCGCGATGGAGCAACGCGGCGATTCACTCGTCGTCGTCCTGCCAGCGCCCGTTCGCAGCGACTCAGTCCGCGTCTCGTTCACAACTCGCGTAATACGAAACGCCACAGTCTTCGCCTTGGATCTCGGCTTGGGCTCGCGTCCCGGAATCTGGCAATCCGTCGAGGCTATGGAGCGCCGCTCCAACATCGTCATGCTGCCCGCATTGACCGGCAGCGACCGGCTGATTTCCGACTTGCAGGTGCCCAAGGCGTTCACCCCCAACAGCGACGGTGTCAACGACCTGTTTGACGTGCGTTTCGTCGCCTTCAAGGTAGCCGAGATCGTTCCCAAAGTTTCCGTCCACGATCTCGCTGGTCGCCACTTGGTCTCGCTGGTCGCAGCCCAAGAGGATGCCCAGCAGCATTACACTTGGTCGGGACACGACGACAGTGGTGCGTTAGTCGAACCGGGTATCTATCTCCTGCGCGTCGATCTCGGTGCCGATGCTGGCGAGGGCATTGCCATTCGTTCCTTTGCCGTAGCCTACTAATCTAAGGTCTCCAGCGCCTTTGTGGTTTAGCGTCTCCGATAGCGTCGCCAGCCGCCGCGTTCCACCCGCCAGCCCAGCGCGTCGAGGTGGGTCGCGCGGATCTGTTCGATGTGGCGAGTATGGGCTGCGGCCTTTTCTTCGCTGAAGGCGTAGTGGCGCAGGCGCTCGGGATCGAGTTCGACGCCCAGCCCCGGCCCCTTGGGAACGGCGAGGAATCCTTGGTCGTAGGCCATTTTGCCGCCGCAGATCACGTCGTCGGCCCACTGGTTGTAATGCGCGTCGATCGCGTGTGCCGAGAAGGGTGGGAAGGCGCGGTCTCGCCCCCAGACGATGTGATAGGGCATCTCGTATGGAAAGGTAAAGGCGGCGATGTGTAGGCGGATGGCCGTCGCCGGTCCCAGTTCATAAGCGCTGTGCATGCCGATCCCCAGGCCCAAAAAGCGCGCCGCGTCGTAGTGGCGCTTGAGTGCCAGCGGCCCCGCGTAGGCATCGGGAGCGGAAATGTCGGCTGGCTGCCAGCGGCGCAGCGCGTCTAGGTCCAACTCCGCGTCTAAGGCATCGTCGCCGTAGCGGCCTTTGGGGCTGGGATGCGAAACCAGCGGCGGCAGCCAAGCGTGCGACGAGATTGGTATGGTGCTCAATAGTCGCAGGCGATGGCCGGCGCGGAAGATGTGAGCGAAACGCCCGCCCACTGGTTCCTCTATCCACTCCAGATGACAGTCCTCTACCTCGCGCATAAAGCGCAGCGCTTGCGCCTCGCCCCAAGAAGCGTGTGGATCGACGCGGATATCCACATCCGACCCCACGGCCGCGCGGATGTTGAGCACCAATTCCACGTAGTGCTGCGGCTCAAAATCGCACATCGAGAGCTTGATGTTTTGGAAGCCGTGAGTGCGGATAATCTCCTGTACGTAGGAGGGATAGCTTTCAAAGGTAACGGCGTTCTCGCCGTTGAGGTCGGGGAAGCGATACCAAGTGTAGGCCGACATGGGCACGCGCTCTGCCAAGGGGGTCTCCAGCGCGAAGAGTTCGTGCAAGTACTGGCCCAATGGTCGGTCGGCGATTTTGCCGATTAGATCCCAATAGGCTAGGCCCATATCGGCGCGGATGCTGGGGTCAAAAGGATTTTTGCCCAGGACGTTGCCCTTTAATTCTTTGGCGTCCGCGTTGGCTCCCTCGGCAATGCCGACCAAGCCTTTATCGGTCTCGAACTCGGCAAAGGTAAAATTCTCGGCCGAGCCATCCCAGCGCTTGGTTCCAACCCAGGGCATTAGCACCCGGAAGACGCGCACGTCGCGGATGGTGTGCCCGGCTGCAAGGCCCTCGGCTTGTATTCGCTGTTCGACGGCTTTGGCTTGGGCGACGGTCTCGCGATCGAATTTGGCTAGCTCTGCTATGGGGTCCATGTGGCGTTTTCTCCGGTTTAATGGTCGTCGGTTAGTACTAATCCTGCTTCTCTAGGCGTCAAAGAAGGCGGACGATCTGAATCTACGCAGACGTACTTTTTCCCTGCAACCGATATAGGGGCCGCTCTTGCTCTACTCGGATTCGACAAGGTATATTCCACCTATCTAACAATGATTTCCTTTCCGAGGACCGCATTACATGGGAACGTTCAACGTACAGATTAGCATCGGCGACCAACAGCGGGCACACTGGATCGACTTGGATGCGCTAGTGGATACAGGGGCGTCTATAACTTCGGTTCCGGCGTCTGTTTTGCGCCAACTGGGGGTGACGCCCTTGATGAAACAGCGTTTTCAGTTTGGCCAAGGCGAGGTTCGGCTTATGGACGTTGGCCAGACGTGGCTGCGAGTTGAAGGGAGAGAGGTGGTTACGCTCGTTTTATTCAATGCGGAGGAAACCGTGCCGTTGCTAGGTGCTCTGGCCCTTGAAGGCGTGTTTATGAGCGTCAATCCAGTGGCCAAAAGACTTGAGCCGGTAGAAGGATTTATGGTATAGGGCCAATGGCATGATCGATTCCATCGACCTCTTCGAGAGCGGCACCCAAGGCTACCACACCTTCCGCATCCCAGCTCTGATTACCACACTCACCGGCACGGTGCTCGCCTTTTGCGAGGGCCGCAAAAACGCGCGCGGCGACACCGGCGACATCGACATGCTGCTGCGGCGCAGCGACGACGGTGGGGAGACGTTTGCTCCGTTTGAGATCGTGTGGGACGACGGCCCGAACACCTGCGGCAATCCCTGTCCGGTGATCGATGCCCGTACGGGTGCGATTTCTCTGCTGATGACCCACAACCTCGGCGGCGACCACGAGCCCGAGATCATTGACCAAACGAGCGAGGGCACTCGCACGGTGTGGCTGACGCGCAGCGAGGACGAAGGACGCACTTGGTCGCCGCCGGTGGAGATCACGGCCACGACCAAGCAACCTAACTGGACTTGGTACGCCACCGGCCCAGGCGCTGGTATCCAGCTAGCCACCGGTCGGCTCGTCATCCCCTGCGACCACATTGAAGCAGGCAGCAAGAAATACTATTCGCACGTCTTGCTCAGCGACGATGGCGGCCAAAGCTGGCGGCTCGGCGGCTCGACCCCGCAAGACCAAGTCAACGAGTGCGAGGTAGTAGAGTTACAGGACGGCCGCCTGCTGCTCAATATGCGCAACTACGATCCAAGCATCCGCGCCCGCGCTTTTTCGTTTAGCGACGATGGCGGTCAGAGTTGGTCGTCCATAGCGCGCGATCCCGTCCTCGTCGAGCCGATCTGCCAAGCGAGTATCCGCCGGGTCGGCACCAGCGTGCTCTTTTCCAACCCTGCCAGCACTGAGGGCCGCCAGAACATGACCGTGCGGCTCAGCGACGACGAAGGGCAAACGTGGACCAGCACCCGCGTTTTGCATCCCGGCCCGGCAGCGTACTCTTGTCTGGCCGTTCTGCCCGATGGCCGCGCCGCTTGTCTCTATGAATGCGGTGCCGAGCATCCCTATGAGCACTTGACTCTGGCCCGCTTCTCGCTGGACTGGGTGCGCGCCACGCCCTGAGGAGTTTTTATGAAAATCACCGACGTCCGCACCCTCTGCCTTTCTCGCCCCCACGAACCCGAGCGCCAGTGGTTCAGCGCCTCCTTCTACGTGGAAAAAGCCGACTGTCCCATCGTCATTATCGACACGGACGCCGGCTTGCAGGGCATTGCCGAGCCTTCCACTTATGGCGATCCACCGGTCATTCGCCAGCGGCTCGACGCGCTCAAGCCCAGTCTCATTGGCCGCGATCCTCTCGACCCGGATCTAGCTCTCAGACCTACCAGCGACCGCTCGATGTACATTGCTTACACTGGTCTCGAACTGGCGCTGTGGGATCTGCGCGCCAAGGTGCAAAATAAAACGGTCGCCGAACTCATTGTCCCCCTCATCACGCCCGACACTCCCGAGCGCAAACCGCGCCCCCTCTTCCGCCTCTACGCTTCGGGCGGCGTCCAGTACGACTGGGACGACCGCCCCACATCGGTCGTCGATGAAGCGCGTGCTCTCGCCGACCGGGGCTTCACTGCCTATAAGATGCGGCTGGGCACTGAGTGGTCGTGGTCGGGCGTCACGGTCGCGCGGATGATTGATCTGTTGCGCCAGGTGACCGACGCAGTGGGCGAGCGCATGGAGCTGATGCTGGAGGGCAATTGCCGCCTCGACGAGGCGCAAGCCCGCGAGATTGGGCACTTTCTCGACGAAGCGGGTTGGACGTGGTTTGAAGAACCGCTGCTCAAGGAGCAGATCGACGGCTACGTCCGCCTCAACGCCGAACTGCGTCTGCCCATCACTGGTGGCGAATCCAACTCGACCCTCGACGAGTTTGAGCCGTTCTTCGCGCAAAAAGCGTATGCCAAGGGCCAGCTCGATGTCGGCGTCTGTAGCCTCGGCGAAGCCATCCGCATCTACCACCGAGCCAAAGAGTATGGCGTCGAGCTTTTCACTCAGAATTGGCACAACGGCCTGTTGACCATGTCTAATGCTCACTTCCTCGCCGCTCTTCCCGAAGAGCACGTGATGGAAATGTTCATCGGCCAAGGGCCGTTGCAATGGGATATCCTCAAAGACCCGCCCGCGACCGAAGGCTACCTCGCGCTGCCGGACGCGCCCGGCTGGGGTGTGGAACTAGCTGACGACCTCGAAACTCGCTTTCCCTACATCCCTGGGCCTTGGGGCCGCGCGGTGGAGCGCTGAAAGGCGCATTCAAAATCGCGTGCCATTGGTCCCCTTTATTGAGGATCTGACGATACAAAATCTACTGACAGACGCAGCCCCATACTGTGCAGGATAACGGCTAAGGTATGGAAACGGGGATTGCCGCCCGCCGATAAGGTTCGATAGATATTGGACCGATTCAAACCGGTTTTTTCAGCCAATTGGCCCAGCCCTCCTTGCGCCTCTGCGACATCTCGTAAGGCCAGCAAAAGCGCTCCGTCGTCGTTGTCGTTTTGATATTCCTCTAAGGCTACATCAATATACGCTTTAGCCTTGACAGGATCGCTGAGTTCCTGAAAATGGAACTCCTTAAAGGCCCCTAATTTTCTCACCGGTCTGACTCCTTATACTCAGCCCAGTACGCTTGGGCTTGCTTAATATCGCGCTGCTGAGTGGATTTATTGCCTGCTGTAAGTAGAATAAGCCGGTCTGCCAACTCTGCAAAATATACCCGGTATCCCGGACCAAAGTCCAACCTAAGCTCGGCGACGCCTCGTCCTACCGGCTTACAGTCACCTAGATTCCCAGTTTCGACGCGCCGGAGTCGGTTGCGAATGCGTGCTTGAGTGCGTAAATCGCTGATTGCCTTATACCATTCGGTGAACGGCTCCCGTCCACGGGCGTCTCGATAAATCTCCAGCGATTTTATAGGCATAGTTATAATGTACAATGGCAGCGCAAGAAAGAAGGAAGGGGTTTAGTTTCCTGTCTACTTGACAACCGCCCTTGGCCCCTTGTAAAATAGTCCACCTTCATTCACCTTTGGAGCCAACATGATAAAAGACCCTCCGCTACTTACTGTTCGCCGCAACTTTCCGCGGCCCTCGGAAGCCGCTCTGCGCGCCCTGCGCAGTGTTCCCACCGGCTTTATCGTCGATTGCATGAATGGTCGCGGCGCGCTCGACTACCGCATCAAGCCGCTCGATTCCGACAATAGCAAGTTCGTCGCGCCCATCGTCACCTGCCATCCGGGGCCGGGTGACAACCTCGCCGTCTTTGCCGCGCTCGAGATTGCGCAGCGGGGGGATGCGATCTTCATCGCCACGGATACGTTCACCAAGACTGCGGTTGCCGGCGACAACATGATGGCCATGGGCCGCAACCGAGGCATCACCGGCTTTGTCACCGACGGCCTGATGCGCGACATCGATGGGATACTGCCCGTCGGTTTGCCCGCCTTTTGCCGGGGCATTACGCCCAACTCCTGTACCCGCAATGGTCCAGGCACGGCCGGGATGCCGGTGGTCATGGGCGGGATCTGCGTGGATGCTGGTGAGATCGCGGTTGCCGACCAAGACGTTCGACCACGTCTGCGCGACCCTACCCCAAGTGCGCGAGGCCGAGGAAAACCTCTCTCGCCAGATCCGCTTAGGTTTGGACAATATGGAGGGGATACGCGAGTTGCTCGACTCGGACCGCACGGAGCACATCGACTAATTTTCGACGATCACCAAGCTCGGCTGGTCGAGCGCTACCTCTGGCAGCCGCTCGGCCTCCATCTCTTCTACGGTTCCGTCGGCTAGGCGATAAAGCCGCGCCAATCCCTCAATCTCCCAAGCGGATGGGACCGTAGCCCCCGCAGCCGCTGGCAATAGTAGGACCAACGTGCGGGTCGGTCCCTGGATCAGTCGCGCTGTCGCGCTGTCGCTTTCCACGCTAGTCGTCTCGGCAAAGGGCACGCGGAAGCGCTGGAGCAGTGCATTGAGGCAGCGCAGGACGCCAAAGACGGGGCGGGGGTTGCACAGGGGATCCAAAAGCCCCTGCCCGACGTCCATGGTGCGGTCCAGATCGATAAAAGGCTCGACAAAGAGCCGCGCCCTCGGCAGCAGCGCCGTTGCAAAAAGCGCCTCCGCGGCCTGGACGGCATCGTCTTGGTCGCTTTGTCCCGGAAGCTCAAAGAGCAAATCCAGTCGTCCTATCGTGGTCAGGGCGCTTACCTCGCGCCAAGCCAAGGCATCTTCCCAAGGGGCCGTTGCGTCTAGTCGGCACAGGGCCGCTTCTATCCACGTATCCGCGTTTTGCAACAGACGGTCGAGTTGGGCCACTTCGTCGGGCCGGTAGCCGATCCGGGTGCGGGGGTGCTGCTTGCCAGCTATCTGCTGGCCGGGGATTACTGGAGCCAGAGACAGCCGCAGATTGCGGTGGTAGCTCTTGAACAGATACAGACACGATGACGACGGCCAAGGCTCGCCCGGCGTCTGGATCTCCCAAGTATCGACTTGGTCTCGGTGACTTTCCAGAATGGACTCGTACGGGGTGGCCTCGTCGTGGAGAATGGTCGCCTGCACTTGGACGCCTTGGCTGCGCAAAAAGCGCAGGCGGTCGCCGGACGAATCCAAATCGCTCCAAGGGCAGCGCAGGGCCTGTGCGCCCAACTCCAGACAGGCCAGCAGGGGATAGTCGTTGCGCACCGGCTGACGCACCACCGAGGGGAAGGTTATGGGGACTTCTGTTTCCCAGCCCAGTGGGTGGGTGGCGGTCAGTCCCAATGGGGATCCGCCCAAGTCGGCGGTCGCTGGGATGAGCAATCGCTGCGGACCCGAACCCCAGTCTTGTGACCCGGCGGTGCGGATCAGGTGGATGTCGAGTCGGTTGTGGCGCAGGCGGCATAGGTAAAAACCCAACTTGGGTTGGTCGTTGCGGCCCTGCTCGGGCGGTGGTGCGTTGCTGAACAAGTGGCTAAAACCGGGGCGCGCAAAAGAAGTGGAGGGGACGGTGCGATAGTTCAAGGTCCCCGCCGGATCGCAAAAGGAAAAGTGCACGTGGGCGGCAAAGAGCCAAGACACTTGGTGAGCGGCCAACAATTTTAGCAGCCAGGTGCGGGCCGGTTCGCCGATGTTGTCGTAGTGGCCTAGATGCGGCTCGGCGGGGTTGTGCAGATAGGGGGGGAGGTGCAAAAATACCGCAATGCGCATCGCCGCGTGCGCGGCCAAGTCGGCTTCCAACCAGGTCTTTTGCTCTTCCTCTGCTGACAGGCCGGTGTTCAGAATCTGGCTGTTGAGTATCACTAGGTGGAGGTCGTGATAGTCAAAGCTGTACCAAGATGGGCCAAAGCGCTGGTGGTACGCGTCCAACCCCTCGGCCGTGACCGGATGAGTGGGCATGGTGGGGTCGGGTTTGTCGCCGACGTCGTGATTGCCGGCGACCCAGCGCGGCTGCACGCCGCAGGCGGTCATCTGCTCTAGGGCTTGGTCTAAAGCTAGGACAAAGCCCGCGCTGCCAGGGTACTCTTGCACCACATCGCCCATGTGGACGACAAAGTCCGGTTCTAAGGCAGCTACTAATCGCAATGCCGCGCCTGCCCGCTGGCTCTGTTGGGCGCGGGAGGGGAACTCGTCCATGCCGACGCTTCCTGCTAGCGCATAGTGGGTATCGGAGATGACGACGAACTCGCCTAGGGCTTCGGGCAACAGGGTGCGGTCGAATAGGGTGGGCATCGCGTTATCCAACTGGGCGCAAATTGAGCAATACCAACAGCCAAGACCGCGCCCAGTACGAAGTGTTCATGTAGGGATTCTCCGCCGAAGGCCACCCCGTCCAGTACGTCTCGTTGACCGGAATCCGGTGCGGCCATTGCACAAGCGGAATTGCCGGCAGCTCGGCGAGCCAGATTGCTATTGCCTGCCGATAAATCGCCATCATCTCGGGCACATCGTTGGGCGTCTGCGCCATGCGATCGACTAGTGCGTCGAAGTCGGCGTTCTGCCAGCGCCAGTAGTGCTCGGCGGTCTCTCCCGTCGGTCTGGTGAAACGGCTGTGGTAGTGGCTCAGCACTTGGTAGGGATCGCGCATTGAGCTTAGGTTGCCAAACATGAAGGCGCGCGCTTCGCCTTGGGCCATCCGCGAAATGTAATCCGAAGTCATGCGGAACGAGGCGTCGAAACCCGCCGCTTGGAGCTGGGCGACCAAAACGGGTGTCAGGTCTTGGAAATGAGCGAAGATGTCAATGACGAGCGAAAATGTCTCGCCGTTCTTCGTCCAGAAGCCATCCGGTCCGCGCATCCATCCCTTGCGCGACATGATCGCCGCGGTGCGCGCGGTGTCGTGGACGCCGATCTCGTATTGGGCGACTAGATCTGCTGCCGCGGCGAAATAGGGCTGCATTTGCGGCACGTCCGGCAGTGGCAACAGCGCGTAGTCGCCCGAGTTTTGCCAGCCGATCTCAACCAGTTGTTTGCGGTCGATGGCGAAGTTGATCGCCCGCCGGATCTCGGGATCGTCGAAAGGGGCCTCCATATTGTTGAAACCTAGGGTGATCGCCCACGGTGTCATGTAGCTATAGGGCGGCTCTCGCCCCGTCCAGGTGCTCATTTTGTCGTGTTGTTCGAGCAAGGTGATGATATTGGACGGTCGGAGTTCCAAACAGGTGTCGAGCTTGTTGGCGAGGAGGTTTTGCACCCGCTGGTGCTCCTCCATATAGGGCAGAAAAATTAACTGCTCGACCTGCGGCAGCGCGTGGAAGCCGATCTTGGCCGCCCACCAGTCCGGGCGCAGATCCCAGATCCGCTGCGCTGGCTCCGACAGCGCAATGCGATACGGCCCGGTGACCACTGGCCAACCACTGGCCAGATCGTAATTGGCAAAGCGCAAGGGATCTTGCCCCTCCCAAATGTGTTTGGGGACGATGGGCACGCCATTGCCGTGGTTGTGGGTGAAATAACTGAACAGAAAGCGCGGGTTGGGCGATTTAAGGACGATCTTCGCCGTTAGGCTGTCGAGCGCCACGGCCTCTTGGACCCAGGTTTCCATATCGGTCGAGAATACCAGATTCGGCGCGTGTTCTTTGAGCATATTGACCGTAAAGACAAAGTCGTGCGCCGTCCACGGTCGTCCGTCGCTCCACTCCACGCCTGGGCGTATATCTACCACAACCTCGGTGTAGTCCGCGTTGAACTGGTGCCCGGTGGCGATCCACGGCAGCGGTTCGGCGTCGATCTTGTAGCCGTTGAAGAAGTAAAGCGGCTCGTAGAGGAACTGATAGCCGATCCGCGAGATTCCGCCCGGCACGAAGGGGTTGAAGGTGTTATAGTCTTGGATCTGGCCGCCGCAGGTGTTGTTCTCGGCGCAATCGACGATCAGCGTGCGGTTGCGCGGCACTTGCCGCAAACTGTCCGGTGCTTGTTCGTCGCTGCAGGCTATCAGCCCTATGCAGCAGAAGAGTGTCGCCGCCCGGATTACCTTAGAAGCCGTCTGAAAGCTCTGGGTGTTGGCCCTTGTGCGTAGGATCCCCCCACTGGATTCCCGCTTTCGCGGGAATGACGACTGGAAGGCTTGGACCGCCTGAGTGCTGGCTCGACACGACCCAAGAGTGTTTTCAGAGAGCTTCTTAGACCGTTTTCCCATATTCGCCGTACTTTCCTCCGTGCGAGACTTACTACGTGCAACGGGAGGTAACATAACGCGCGGAGTTCTCCGTTGTCCATATCCGCTCTTGCGTCGTCCCTTGAGCGAGCGGGCCATGTGCGCTAATATGGAAGGTATGCCTGCCCACCCTCACTCCCCGAGGTAAAGCCATGAACGCCCTACTCCCCTTCGCCGTATTGGCGCTCGCCGCCTGCTCCGACCCCTGCGCCGAATCCATCGACCAAGCCTTTCTCGATGGCGAGGCCGCCAAAGAAGGAGCCGTGCGCACTGAATCCGGCCTCATCTATCAGCCGCTAAAGGGAGGCTACGGCCCCCAGCCAGGGCCTAAAGACCGCGTCACTGTCCACTACAAGGGCATGTTTGCCGATGGCGAGGTCTTCGACAGCTCGTACGAACGGGGCCGCCCCAGCACGCTGTCGCTCAAAAGGGTCATTCCCGGCTGGACCGAGGGTTTGCAGATGATGAAGGGCGGCGGCAAGGCGCGGCTGGTGATTCCGCCGGAACTGGCCTATGGCAAAAAGGGCAAGCCCGGCAGCATCCCTTCGTGCGCGACCTTAATTTTTGAGATTGAGTTATACGAAATAAAAGGGAGTTAAATCCATGAGCAAGCTACCGCGCCGCAACATGGGGCGCACTGGTATGCAGCCCCGAGCGCTCGGCATGGGCGCAGCTTTTGTCGGTGCATCCGGCGAGGCCGAGACCATCGCCACCATCGAACGCGCCCTCGATCTGGGCATAGACTATTTCGACAGCTATGCTGGCCGCAACGAGGACCGCTGGGGCAAGGCACTAGCCGGCGTCGAGCGGTCGAGCTATTACATGCAGGCCAAGGTCGGCCCGCACCCGGAGCGTCCGAAGGACTTTTCCGCGGAGGCCACGCGCTGGAGCGTTGAGCAAAGTTTGCAATCGATTCGCGTTGATTACCTCGACGCTGTGTTGGTTCACGACCCACCCGATATTGCCGACCCGTTAGGTCCTGGTCGCGCCTTCGACGAGCTGCAGAAAATGAAGGAAGAGGGCTTGGTGCGACACATTGGTTTGGGGGTCCGCGATCACGACTTCCACCGCGCCGCCATTGAGGCCGGCCACGCCGAGATCGTCCTCACGTTCCTCGACTACACTCTACTCGACCAATCCGTCGCCCGCACCACTATGCGCTTGGCCAAAAAGCACGGCACCGGCCTGATCTTGGCCAGCGTCTTCGGCATGGGCCGCTTGACGGGCATCGAGCCGGATAGGCCCGCCGAGCCGCGTGCGCACGCCATGTGGGAGTGGTGCCAAGAGCAAGACGTGGACATCAAGCACTTGGCCATGCAGTTCTGCCTCGACGCGCCTATCGACGGTATCGTCATGAGTGGCCCCGCTGACCGCCACCAGCTTCAGGACGCGTACGACGCGGCGACTCAGGAAGTGCCCGCTGAAATTTGGGGGGAGTTTGAGGATAAGTTCGGCGTCGGGATCTAGGCAGTGGCTTAGACTCGACATCTGGAACCAGAATTAATCCCGTTAATGGAGTAGAACATGGATTCATCTTTACCTGAATGGCGCAGTTACTTCGCAAGTATCGCGGATTCGTATGATCGGCTCCAGCCCGTTCTAAGTCCACCTTACAGCAAGGGCCTGGACATGATTGTGGATCTGATCCCCTTTGATGCTGATGATGCATTCGAGTTTGTGGACCTCGGCTGTGGGACAGCAGAGCCGACTGCGCGCGTGTTGGAACACTTCCGTCGCGCTACTGGCACTTGCATAGACAGCGAGCCGGAGATGCTTGCGCTCGCCAAGCGGAAACTCACGTCATATTCGGATCGGATCGAGGTACGGGAAGCGGATATAACTAGTTGTGATATCCAGCCGTGTGATTTGGTGTTATCAGCCAAGACCATTCACCACGTTCCCCCGGCCGGTCTGCCCGAACTTTTTGCCCGGATCGCGGGCGCACTCCGGTCGGGTGGTTGCTTCGTCCTGTACGACGCGATGTCAGTCGGGCCTCGCTGGGGAGCAAGTGTTCGGCAGCAGTCGTCGCACTTCCGCCAGCGCCATCTCCAAGACGCCGTTGCTTCGGGGGTAGCTACTCAGCAAGAGATTGATGCTAGGATGGAGTACAAGCGAGCGATGAAGGCCGCTGGGCAGGATGTCGAGTACGAGCACAGTGCAGAGAACATGATCGACGCCATGATCGAGGCCGGGTTTGCTGAAGTTGCTGTCGTCTGGCGCATGTTTGCCGACACGATTTTGCTAGCTTTCACACCTACCAAGGATGCCTGAATGACAGGTATGGGGGTTCCTCAACTATACACTGGAGAATCTAAATGAGTACGTGGCGTGAATTGACATTTCCAAACAACTCCTTAAAAGACGCGGAACTCGTTATCGAAGATGATCGTGCGAGCGTACTCGCCGATCCACTTCGTTGGCGCATTCTCGAAATTCTTGGGGAAGGGAAGTCGGTAGCAAAGATTTCGCAGACGTTGGACGTTACCGATGCTCGGGTGTTGTACCATTTGCAACGGCTGGCGCAAATAGGCGTCGTGCGTTTGGAGGAATACGGGGCAAATCCCCAGGAATGGCGTTGTTTGCCAGCGGCAGGTGCGATTCGCGTTCGAGAGTCCCTTTCGACGGGTGAGCAAATTGCGGAGGCCATGCCAACGGATGTCGTTAGCCAGTTCAATCAAGCATCTCGTGAAGCTGCCGAAGGCTTATACGGTTCGACGTTCCAGCAGTCCGTCAATCACAACCGCGCGCGACTATCTGAAGAACAGGCAGCCGAATTTGGTCGTCGATTATTGGCGCTTATAGAAGAGTACTTTCCTCCGGGGAAAGGGGATCGACAGGGCATCAAATATGGTTTCTATGGGATGCTGACGCCGATTGATCTTCATCCGCTTGAGGAC
>JAGWBY010000024.1:27084-38249 GCA_021295675.1 Candidatus Latescibacterota bacterium
TGAATCGCTCCCGAACACCGCAATGAGTCATAGCGCGTCATCGCCTCCTTGACACGCTGCGATAGTACCTTTCATTCACGCCCTTCATTCTTCCTTATCTCTCAGAGGGCATCATGTCACAGGCAATAAATGATTTGAGGGGCAGCTTGGTCGCCTTGGTGACGCCGATGACGGCAGCGGGGGCCATCGACTGGGCGGCGCTGGACGGCTTGGTGGATTGGCACTTGGAGGCCGGAACGCATGGTATTGTGCCGGTGGGTACCACCGGTGAATCGGCCACGCTGACTCACGCCGAGCAAAAACAAGTGATCGCAGCCGTGGTGCGTCGGGTGAATGGCCGCGTGCCAGTGGTTGCAGGTACCGGTGCCAACGCGACGGCCGAGGCCATTGAGTTTACTCGGGCCGCGCAGGGCGACGGTGCCAACTATTGTCTATCGGTTACGCCGTACTACAACAAGCCGACTCAGGAGGGTCTTTACCGGCACTACTGCGCTATCGCCGAGGCTGTGGATTTGCCGATGGTCCTCTACAATGTGCCGCCGCGTACGGCGTGCGACATGCAGGCCGCGACTGTGGCCCGATTGTCTGCTGTCGATTCGATCGTCGGCATCAAGGAGGCGTGTGGCGATCCCAGCCGCGTCGCCGAGATCAAGGCGCTGGTGTCCGACGACTTCGTCCTGCTGTCCGGCGAGGACGCGCAGACGCTCACTATGGCGGGTTACGGTGCCGTTGGGGCGATTTCGGTGACCGCCAACGTCTTGCCGGCGGCCATGGCAGAGTTCTGTCAAGCATTCGTCGATGGCGACGACAAGGCCCGCGCGTTGGATGCCAAGTTGCAGCCGATTCACGAGGCCCTGTTTATGGAGACGAGCCCCATCCCAACCAAGTGGGCGCTCAATGCTATGGGTAGGATTGACGTTGGCATTCGTCTGCCGCTAGTGGAATTAACGGAACCTGTGCAGATCGAATTACGCAAACGACTGGAGACTTTGGGCGCGCTTTAGCAACCACGAAGATCGTTGATCGCGAATTGATGAATCTGCGTTTATGGCGAGTTTTGGCGACGACAATCTAAACTCTGATCACAGAAGTTAGGTGCCAATGTTACAAGCAGTGCTCTTCGATCTTGACGGAACTCTGTTGGATCGGCTCAACTGCCTTAGAGTGTATCTGTACGGTCAGGTCGAACGATTAACCAATGACCTTCACGCTCTTCCATTTGGCGAATACATGGAGCGAGTTTCGGCGAACATTTCCGCATAGTCCGATAATGAAATGACACAAGACATAAGGATCTGCTTTATTGGCGATTCATTGGTTAATGGTACCGGTGACGAGGCGGCTCTCGGGTGGGCCGGACGTCTATGTGCTATGGCCAATGAGAGTGATATACCCGTTACCTATTACAACCTTGGCATTCGGCGAAACACGAGCAAAGATATTCTGCTGCGTTGGGAGAGCGAATGTACTCTTCGGCTGCCCGGTTTCTGCGATGGCCGCATAGTTCTCTCATGTGGTGTCAACGATACGGTCATTGAGAATGGGAAAATGCGCGTTGATTTCGCGGAATCTTGCGCAAACGTCCGAGCGATTCTGTGCGGGGCTAAGCGATACACCGTGCTTATGGTTGGTCCACCGCCGGTTATTGACGACGAACAAAACAAAAGAATCGAAAGCCTCTCGCTTGCGTTTGCCCGCGAGACACAAGCGTTTGGCGTTCCGTACATTGACCTCTTTTCTGCGCTTTGCGCAGACGACGCCTATAAACGGGAAGTGAAAAAGAACGACGGCGCTCATCCAAGAAGTGAGGGCTATTCCAAGATGGCACGTATTGTAGGTTCGTCGCCCAGTTGGTGGTTTCATACTTTGGGGGAGTCGTAGCCGTCTTTAAGAAAAAATCCGCCGCCTAATCAATCCCCAACGCCTGATCAATCTCGGCTTGATAGCCCTCCAAATCGCCGCGCTCGATCTCGGCCAAGCTCACCGGTCGATTAAACCACTCCGACTCAAAAATCGCCATGCAAATCGCCTGCGAGCGATAGCCGTCTAGGCCATCTACTTCGGGCGTGCCTTGCCCTCGCACGGCATCGGCGAAATCCTTTAGCTCGGTTGAAATGGGATTTTCCACTCCTTTGGGGAACAGCCGCTCGCGCTCGTCCTCGGCGAGGCTGTTTTGATACGCCTCGATCAATGCCTCGTTAGACGTGTTCGTGCCGGTGCGCGTCCACAGCCCGCTTTCCCAGTCGATGCAGCCCTCGCTGCCGTAGAGGACGCGCTTGCTGAAATCCTGCCCTGGCGCTGAACCTTGCCAAGTCCACTGCACCACTGCGCCGCCGTCGAAGTCGATCAGCGCCATAGCGCAGTCCTCCACATCCACCGGCCAAGCTCCCTCGCGCTCGACCGGCTCGTCGTAGCGATACGGCTCAAAGCTGTGCGCCCGCGCCACCACCTGCCGCGCTTCAGTGCCCAAGTGATAGCGGAACAAATCGGCAAAATGCACGCCTCCGTCGAGAATCCAGCCGGCTCCGGCGTCGCGCTTGAAGTTGCGCCAGCCCCACTTGCCCAACCGCAAGCCCGCTTCCAGCCAGTAGAAGGTGCGCGGCTGGCCCAAGATCTGGCTCGCTCCTGCGGCGAGCGGCGATAGTTTTCGGCTACGGCGAGCTGACAGCGGTTATCCACGGCCGCATTGAGTATTTTGCGGCCGGCGCGCAGGGTGATCGCCAGCGGCTTTTCGATGATCACGTGCTTGCCCGCCTCTAGGCAGGTTACGGCGAGAATGTGGTGTTGCGAATGCAGAGCACAGATGTCCACTGCGTCTAGATCCTCCACGTGTGTGAGCATCCTCTCTACGTCGGTATAGATCTCCGGCTTGTGCTTCTGGAACTCGGCGATCTCGTCGGCCCGCTGTTGCGCCTGCGCCTCCACTAAGTCGCAACAGGCCACCACTTGTATATCGTCAATCCCGGCCTGCGCTAGCTCTTCCAAGCCACGCACGTGCGCCCCGGCCATGCCTCCACAGCCCACGAGGGCCAACTGCAACTGTTCCATTGTGTATTTCTCCTATGTTGGAATAATCGGCAACACCACGTGCGACGCCTTCGCCGCGTTGTGGTGAATTCTGTTGTCCGCTCCTTGCCGTCGTCGCTCCTGGCCGATGGGATCACCGGTGTTGGGATTGACATCGAAGCGGGGGAAGTTCGAGCTGGAAATATCGAGGCGGATCTGATGCCCGGCGGCGAACACATTGCTCGTCGGATAGAGAGTAATCGTCAGTTTGGCGACCTCGCCCGGCGCTAGCAACTCGCCCTTTTCGCGCCCGTTGCGGTAGCGCAAGCGCGCGATGCTGTCGGTCAGGTTGAGCGCGTAGCCATGCGGGTACCAGCGACTCGGTGGATAGCAATCGATCAGCTTGGCGGTAAAGTCCGTATCCGGCGCTGACGACGAGGCCCATAACTGCACCTCAATCGGCCCAGTCACCTCCACGTCCTCAGCCAGCGGCTCCGTGGTAAAGACCAACACATCTGGTCGCGAGCCCAGCGGTAGATAGGGCGGCGCACAGCCGTAAAACTCCGGCCCTTCCACCTGATCGAACCCGCCCGGCACCATCAAATGCTCCACCCGCGCCCGCCACGGCGCATTGGCGGAAGTGCCCACGCCCGGCGGCAGCGGGCCGATCTCGGAAAGCGAGGAGACATTGCCGCCAATGGAGGGCACCGGATTGGCCGGGTCGAAGCGATAGACTGTATCGCCGCCGTCCGCATCAGGCTCTTCCGGCGACAAGGTGCCGTCGCCGTGCAGATAGTACTTGGTATAGTTCGTCCGGGCTAGCGGCCATTCGGCTTCGTCGCGCCAATGTCCGCCGTGGAAAAGCCGGCCGCTACTGGTGCGATAGCCCCCGCCGCCACCCATGGCGAAGATCCGCACGGTCGGCGCGTTTGCCTCGCCGTTATCAACGCCCTTGAGCGCCCAGTCGAAGTAGCGCAGATGCAGGTCGCGGAAGTCGTCTAGCGCCGAGTCTTCGCCGAATTCTACGTCGCCGGCAAAGCTTTGCTCCAGCGTTTGCGTCCCGTGCGTCCACGGTCCCATGAGCATCCGCACTGGCCCCTGCTTGCGCGCTGCTAGCCCCTCGTAGTTTTTGCACGTCGAGCGCGTGTACGAATCGTACCAGCCCCCGATGATCAGAATCGGTACATCCGGGAAGTCGTCCCAAAAGAGCGCTGGCGCGTAACTGGGGTGCTGCCAGTACTCGTCGTAGTCGGCCTTGGTCAGCAAGTCCAGTGCCCACTGCTGGTAGGGCGGCACCAATTTGAGCTGGGTCTGTCCCTGGCGGAGCGGCATCCGCGTGAGCCAGTCGGCAAAGGCTGGCGCGCCTATGTTTAGAGCTGCGTCAACTGCTGGGTCGGCTTTTAGCGCGCGTTGGGTATTAGCTGCCGAATGCCAAAACGCCCACGCCAAAAATCGCAACTCCAGCGCACCTCCGTGCCGCACCGAAGACTCGTGTGCGTCGGCTCCGCTCATGTTGACCACCATGGCCTTGAGGTTGGTCGGCCCCAACGCCGCCATGGCCGTCTGCGTCCAGCCCGACCACGAAGTCCCCCACGACCCCACCTTGCCGTTGCTCCACGGCTGCTGGTCGATCCACTGCAAGGCGTCGTATCCGTCCTCGGCCTCGGGCAGGAGAAAATTCACATCCCCCTCGGACTGGAACGTGCCTCGGCAGTCTTGATAGACGGCCACGTACCCGCGCTGGGCGAAAAACCGGCCGTAGCTGCCGTTGCGCTCCACGTCGCTTTTGTCGTAAGGCGTGCGGTGGAAGACTGCGGGGAACTTGCCGGGTAGGGGTTGACCATCGCGGGCGGGGAGGTACAGGTCGGTCGCCAAGCGGACGCCGTCGCGCATGGGGACCATTACGTCGCGTTTTATTATTAAGTCGTAAAGGCCGTCGGCCATAGCGTTATTCCTTGTTTTACTCTGCGGCACTAGCCCGCGAGGTCATGCGGCGCTTGGTGCTGCAATGAAATATGTCATCCAACCTATCTGCCCGCTTGGCTTGGCCCCTTATACGGTCTTCCAAACGGCAAGCCAAACGGCTCTTCATACGGCCGGAACGGCACCATATCGGCAATCTCCTGAAGCTGGGTGAGGACATCCGCCGGCAGCGGCCCCGCTTCCACCGCGCGCACATTCTGTTCCACTTCCTCCACCGATCGCGCTCCCATCAAGACCGTGGAGATTTGCGGGGTTGCCACCATCATGCGGAGCGCAGCCTCCGGCAGCGACAGTCCGATTTCATCTAGAAAGGCGTAAAGCCGCTGAAACTGTTGCTGGCGCGGCGGGCTCAGCCACGGCGCCCCGGTTTCTATTTCGGGGTAGCTCCGCGATAGGGCACCCTGTTGCAGCGGCGAGCCGATGATAAGGCCCATATTCTGTCGCTCGGCTTCGGGGAAGATGGCGATTGAACGCCGTCAAGACGACATCGTAGTTGCCCGTTGCCATAATGAGCGGAAGCTGATAAGCGGTGGTGCCGCCGAGTCCGGTGAAGCGGATGATTCTCTCCGCTTTCAGTTCTTCCAACAGATCGCAGACGGGGCCGTGGAATTTGTCGTAGTCCGTCCACCAATCGTACTGACCGGGACGGTCTGGCTCGTGTACCAATAGGACATCAATATAATCGCGTTTGAGTAAGCGCAGGCTTTCATCGACCGACTGCCGCAGGAGATATTTATCTTGTGGATTAAACGGCTGCGGTCGGCCGCCGAGTTTTGTCGCGAGGAAGTACGGCTGCGTCACATCTTCGAGCGCGATGCCCAAAACCTCTTCGCTGTCGCGGTAGTTGGGTGCTGTATCCACGTAATTTACGCCCAGTTCGAGGGCGCGGTGGACGGTGCGGCATGCTTCATCGCGCCCACGGGCACCCGCGCTGGAGACGTACAGGCCGCCCATGCCCAGCACACCAACTTCGAGGCCCGTGCGGCCAAGCGTTCGCTTTTCCATGTTTGTTCCCCATTTTACTCTGAGGGCACCAGCCGCAAAATCCGCCCTGGGTCTTCTACCGCGAGATAGATCGCGCCGTCCGGCCCGGTTTGCACGTCGCGCATCCGCGACTCGCCTTGGTACGCGATCTCGTCGTGTACTACTTCTGTGCCCGCCAAGCGCAGCCGGTGCAGGCGGTTGAAGCGCAGCGAGGTTACCAGCAGGTCGTTTTGCCAGTTGCCGAAGTGCTCGCCGGTGTAAAAGTCAATGCCGCAGACCGCTATCGACGGCACCCAATAGGTTTGCGGCTGCTCCATGCCGTCGGTGTGGGTTTGGTCGGTGATGGGCGTGCCGTCGTAGTTGATGCCGTAGGTAATGGCCGGCCAGCCGTAGTTTAGGCCGCGCTGTACGAGGTTGAGCTCGTCGCCGCCCTTGGGGCCGTGCTCGGCCGCCCACAGTTGGTCGGTCTCTGGGTGCATGGCCATGCCTTGGGGGTTGCGATGGCCATAGGACCAGATCGACGCAATGGCTCCGTTGCTGCCGACGAAGGTCGTGCAAGCGGTGGATTTTGCCGTTGGGTAGTTTCACGTTCTGGGCAAGGGGCCGCTGGCCGCGGTCGCCGATCGCATGGTACAGATAGCCTTCGCGGTCAAAGACGATGCGCGAGCCGTAGTGGTGAGAGTGCCGAGTGTAGAATTGATCTGGGACGCGATGAATCATTTCTACATCGACCAACTCTTCGTCTTGCAGCCGTCCGCGGCTGATGGCCGTATAGCTCAACATGCCGCCTAGCGGCCCGGGCAGCGGATCGGAGTAACTGAGGTAAATCCAGCCGGTCTCCGCGTACTGGGGATGCAAGGTCACATCCATCAGCCCGCCCTGTCCCTTGGCGAGCACCTTGGGCACGCCGTCGATGGGCGGCGAGACCGCGCCGTCGGTGCCGACGATGCGCAGTCGTCCCTCGCGCTCGGTGACCAGCAAACGTCCATCGGGCAGAAAAGCGAGGCCCCACGGCACGCCCAAGCCGGTGGCGAAGGTCTTGTTCCTCGGATTGGACGATCTGTTGGGCTGAGGTGTTTGCGGCAAAAGCGAGAGTGCAGACTAGATAGATGCTGTATCGCATGTCTTTTTTTAAACCTTTGGTTAGATAGTTATCCCATAAATGCCAGTGCCTATACCCGCAGCGACGGCAAGACCAAGGGGAACCGGTGGGGGATTAATGGGATTGTGCGCGCTCGGCTTCCCGCATCAGGCGCACCAACGCGTCGATTTGGGTTGTGTCCATCACTGCGCCAAACCCGGGCATGCCGTCCTCGGGAAAGATAGCCGCGTTGCTTGCGCCGTAATCCCAGCGGCCGTCGATCAAGCTGCTAGCCATGCCCCCGTCCATAGCGGGTCCGTGGCAATCGGCACAGTAGTAGGCGTAGTGGGCTGTCGCCGTGGCCGTGGTTAGCGGCTTTGCTGGCGGAGACTGCCGGTTCCAACCGCCGCAGCAAACCATGCTCAGGGACAGGCTGCAAAAGAATGCGCGTCGCCATGCGCTAGCGGTCATGCGGGATATTAGAGTACTTGCACCACCTCGCGCACCCCCTGCACCAGCGCGTCGATGTGGTGAATCTCGGTCGCCAGCGATACGTTGCCGCCCGTCCGCGTGTACAGCCCCTTGTTGAGCAGAGCGAAGAACAGCCAGCGGTGCATTTGCGCGTCGTCTCGCGAGGCTGCGCGGAAGTTGCGCGGCGGTTGTTCGAGGAAGTACAGCCGGAATATGGACCCGGCCACGACCACCTGCACGGCGACTCCAGCTTCGCCAAATGCGGCCTCCAACCCTTCAGCCGCCCGTCGCGCCAGCCCTTCCATCTGCCCGTAGGCTTCTGGGGTCAGCGCTTGGAGCGTCTGCAAGCCGGCGACTAGGGCGATGGGATTGGCGTTGAAGGTCCCGGACTGTTGAATCTGCGGCCCATCGGCTGGATCGTATAGGTCCATGGCGTCGGCGCGACCGCCGAAGGCCGCACCGGGCGTTCCTCCGGCGATTACCTTGCCCAAACAGATCAGATCGGGCCGCACTTGGTAGGCCGTGTGCGTCCCGCCCGGACCAAAGCGGAAGCTGACGATTTCGTCGAAGATCAGCAGGGCACCGGCGCGGGTGGTCGCCTCGCGCAGGCTCGACAAAAAACCGGCCTCTGGCAGCGTCAGCCCGGCGGCTGTGGAGAGCGGATCCACAATCACGGCGGCTAAGTCTTGGGCGTTGTCGCCGATGATCTCGGCGCAGGTCGCCGCGTCGTTGAACGGCAGCACGACCACTTCGTCGAGGGTATGGGCCATCAGCCCGGCCGAGGAGGCCACGCCCTGCGGCTTGTTAGCTGGCCCCAGTTCCGGTCCCAGCGGCGGCAAGTAACTCACCAGCGCGCTGTCGTCGATACCGTGATAGGCTCCTTCGAATTTGGCGACCTTGGTGCGCCCGGTATGGGCCCGCGCCACGCGCAGGGCGTTGAGTACAGCCTCGGTGCCAGAAGAGCAAAAGCGCACTTTCTCCAGCGCGGGCATGCGCGCGCGGAGTTCTTCGGCCATCTCCACTTCGAGGGCGAGAGGCCGCGAAAACCCAGTGCCGAGGGCGATTTGCTCCTGCAGGGCAGTGACGATGGCGGGATGGGCGTGGCCCAAGGGCAGGGCTGTGTTGTTGTTGACGAAGTCGAGCAGGCGGTGCCCGTCGATGTCGTAGAGATAGGTCCCCTCGCCGCGGTCGGCGTAGAGGGGAAAAGGATCAATGTGGACGCCAGTGCGCGTGTTGCCGCCCGGTAGCGATTGCTTGGCCCGCGCAAACATTGCTTGCGAGTGGGGATTGCGCGCTGCGTACGCGGCGATTTCCTCGTCGAGCAAAGCTTTGATTTCTCGTGCCATGATTCATCCTTGCCGTGAGGGGAGTGCGAGATGCTGGAGGGAAAGTGGTGGTCGGGGTGGTCGGATTCGAACCGACGACATCCTGCTCCCAAAGCAGGTGCGCTAACCGGACTGCGCCACACCCCGACTCATTGCAAAAAAATAGAGATAGCTATAGATGATGGCAATAACGGGTCAGGGGCGATGGGTGTTGATGGCGTCGCGCAGGGTCAGGGTCGCCTGCCGCGCTGCGACCGCAAAATCGCTGTCTTGGGAGGCGTAGAGGATACTGCGCGAGGAATTGATGAGGATGCCCGCGCCGCGAGCGTCGCAGCCGTTTTTGACCGCCGCTGCAATATCGCCACTTTGGGCACCGATGCCGGGGATGAGCAAGGGCATCTCCGGGGCAAGGGCGCGGACGCGGGCCAAGCCGGTCGGTTGGGTCGCCCCGACGACTAAGCCGATGTTGTCGGCGGCGTTCCACTCGTGGGCCTTGGCGACGACCTGCTCGTACAAGGGCCGGTCACCTAGGGGGTCCTGCTGAAAATCATCGGCTCCTGGGTTGGACGTCAGGCAAACGAGAAAAGTGGTGCGGTCTTTATACGCGGTGAAGGGCGCGACGCAGTCGTGGCCCAAATAGGGAGTCACCGTCAGCGCGTCGCAGCCGAGGATCTCGTAGAAAGCGCGGGCGTATTGCTCGGCGGTGTTGCCCATGTCGCCGACCTTGGCATCAATGAGCACCGGGATGTCCTCGGGAATGTAGTCGAGGGTGCGTTTGAGCGTGGCAAAGCCGTCTGTGCCGAGGGCGCTGTAGAAAGCGAAGTTGGGCTTGTAACAGCAGACGAGGTCGCAGGTGGCGTCGATGATTTGCTGGTTGAAGTAGAGGACGGGATCGGCTTTGGCGGGATCGGTATCTAGCCCGACGCAGACCAGCGAGTTATTCCTGGAGATCGCTTGGTTCCATTTCTCCGTAAAACTCAAACTCATTTTTTATTCCTTCTAAGATGAAAGTGTCCGTATAGGTAGAATCGAAATAGGCGTCATCGAAGGCCGCTGGCGCGGGGCCGAGGAGGAAGGTCACCCGACCTTGGCGCAAAAAGTCGCCGACCTCGTCGGCTTGCAGCACTTGGACGGCATCGAAGTCGTCGAGGACAGCGTCGCCCGAGTAGCGACCGGCTGTGCCTGTGGCCCTGACGACGAAAGGGTTGGCCTCCTCGCCGCCGAGCCGTTCGCTGGTGTAAGCGCGGTCGATGTCGTCGTCGTAGCCGACAACTCCGTAGGACGTGGCGAGGCTGCGGTCCACGGTGGCCGCACCGTGAATCACGTGCCCAGCCGCGCTGAGCACTCTCGGCGCTATGCTCGGTTGCAGCCCGAGGCCGCGGACATCGACGAGCAGGCCGGTATAGGGTGCCTCGGGAACGAAAAACACGAGTTCTTCTGCCGCGAGTGAATCGGCGTTGGGGGGCGTCGTCAGCGAGTCGGGGGTGTTCACTGCGAGTGAATCAGCAGTAGCTGATAGCGTTAGGGAATCGGTGGTCGCGGACACTGCGAGGGAGTCGAAGGTAGCTGGCGTCGTTAGCGAATCGGGGGTGGCTGTCACTGCGAGTGAGTCGGTGGCGAGTGCTGTTAGCGAATCGGCGATGGCTGGTACCGCGAGTGAATCGGCGATGGCTGGCATCAGCGAATCGGCGGTCGTTGGTACTGCGGGGGAGTCGTCGAAATGGCTTAGGTCGTGTGATCTTGGGTCTATGGGCTCAACTTCGGGCAGCACTGCCGTTGCGAAATCGCCTAGCAGAAGCATTCGCACGGCGATGCGATAGCGCCCTTGGTCCTCGCTTTGCGAGCCAATGGCCACGCGGACGAGGTCTTGAAAATCGCGATCGAGGCCAGCGTCTTGCAGTTGGGTGTCGGCGTTGAGGCGCACTTGGCCGATGAGTTGGCGCATGTTGCGGAAGGCCGCGTCTCGGGCATTGCGCAACCCGTGGAGCCGCTGCTGCACGGGGTTGGAGACTGCTGCGGGCGCGGTGCCATCGCCATAGGCGAAGAGCGCGTGTTGCGTCCAGTCGATATAGCCTTCGGCTAGCTGCGAGACCAGCGGCTCGATTGCGTAGCGTTCGGGTTGTTGGGCGGACAGTCGCGCGGCAATCAACACCAGCGCGGCGATCAGAGGGAACATTAGCTCTCCAAAAACAGAAAAATCACCCGGAGCCACCAGGCCCCGGGTGTGGGAGGAGTAAGTCTATAAGCCGAGTTCTGTCCGCGCACCTGAAGTGCGCTGTGCGGGCATTCATCTGGGGCGGCGGTTGCCCGGCCGC
>JAGWBY010000024.1:38318-47249 GCA_021295675.1 Candidatus Latescibacterota bacterium
TCGCCGCAGGTGCGGTGAGCTCTTACCTCGCCTTTTCAACCTTACCCAGCAAGCTGGGCGGTGTGTTTTCTGTGGCACTATCTGTGGGGTCGCCCCCCCTGGGCGTTACCCAGCATCCCGTCCTGTGGAGCTCGGACTTTCCTCACTAGCGGCCACTGAGGACTGCTAGCGCGCCCGCCCGACTTACTTCTCCCAAAATCAAACCGACTGCTCGTTCCAGACCATAATGGTGCCGCAACTCTCGCAGGAGATGACGCGGTCGCCGATGCGTACCTCGTTGAGCATTTGGGCGGGCATTTGGTAGTAACAAGCGCCGCAAGCGTGTTTGTGTACGGCTGCGACGCGAATGCCGCGCCGTCCCCTCTTGTGCTTGTACGTCTGCAGCAATTGGGCATCGATGCTATTGGCGACTGCCTCCCGACTCTTTTCAACTTCGTCGATTTGTTCCTGCATGGTGCCGAGCTGACCTTCGAGTTCGTCAATGCGCTCTTGCTCGACCGCGCGGACTTCCTCAAAAGCATCTTGCTCGTCGGCGATTTTTTCTTGCATTCGCTCTTGGCCCTCAAGGGCTTTGAGCAATTGCGTCTCGTGCTCGGCAATGGTTTTTTTGCAAATCTCGATTTCGAGCTGGAGAGAATCGTATTCCTTGTTAGTGGTTACTACGGAAAATCGCTCCTCGCGCTCGCGCAGGGTGGCTTTGCTGTTTTCGATCTCGCGCTCGCAGTGTCGCTGCTGCTTGGCTAGCTCCGCGCTTTGGGCTTCTAGATCGGACAAAATGGACCGCGCTTCTGCTATCTTGTCGCGCCGCAGGTCGATTTCAGCGGGATATTTTTCTTTCGCCTCTTCGAGCGAGAAGAGTTTTTTATCGACTTCTTGGAGCTTTAACAGTTGCAACAAACCCTCTTTCATGCGGCCTCTCGTTTCCTATAGCACTGGCCAAAGAAAAAGAGTGCATCTTTGATGCACTCTAATGGCTCGTATGAGCTTCTGCTGGTGAACAAACACCCTGTGTGGCAAATAAACCCAGTATGTTGCGTCATCAGCAGCTTGTGGTTATCGGTTGCAGTAATGAATCACATTTAATTACGGGCATTTGGATACGACGGTCAAGAGAGCAGCACTCGCGCCGCCTGCGCCACGTGCTCGGGGGTCAGGCCGTATTTTTGCAGCAGATCCTCGTTGGGCGCGGATTCGCCGAATACATCGCGGATGCCGACGCGCCGCATGGGCGTGGGGTGTCGCTCGCCCAGCACCTCGGCGACCGCGCCGCCCAAGCCGCCGATTATGGTGTGGTCTTCGGCTGTTACTACGCAGCCCGTTTGCTCGGCGGCCGCGACAATGGCGTCCGCGTCGAGTGGCTTGAGGGTCGGTACGTGTAGGACGAGCGCTGAGATTCCTTCGCGCGACAATTCGTCGGCCGCAGCGAGGCAGCGCGGGGTTTGGGCTCCGGTGGATATGAGGGTGACGTCTGTACCCTCGCGCACGACAAGGGCGCGACCCAACTCAAATTCGTAGTTCGCCGGAAAAATGACTGGCTCCGGGTCGCGCGTCATGCGCACGTACACGGGGCCGGGCAAGTCGTTGGCCACCAGCATACAGGCACGGACTTCTACGGCGTCGGCTGGGGCCAAAACGGTCATATTCGGCATGGCCCGCATGACGGAGAGGTCGGCGACTTCTTGATGGGTTTTGCCGGTTTTGCCGGTCAACAGGCCCGAGTAGGCACCGCAGAGCTTGACCGGCAGGTTGGGCTGGGCGACGACGACGCGGAGCTGATCGAGATCGCGGTTGACGATGAAGCAGGCGAAGCTGCTCAGCCACGGCACGAGACCACAGGTAGCCATGCCAGCGGCGACGCCCATCATGTTTTGCTCGGCAATGCCCATTTCGAGGAAGTGCTCGGGTCGTTCGCGGGAGACTTTGTCGGCCTTGGTCGAGTTGGCCAAGTCGCCGTCGAGCACGTACACGCGCGGGTCGCGGTCAATGAGTTCGATGAGCGCGTCGCCAAAAGCGTCGCGTTGGGCCAGCATCTCGCCGGTGGTGGAGAGGTTCACAGCGCGGCCTCCTGCGCGGCGAGTTCGTCCTGCGCTTGTTTGAGATCTTGGTCGGTCACCGGTTTGGAGTGCCAGTTGAAGTCGTTTTCCATGTAGGATATCCCTTTTCCTTTGACCGTGCGGGCGACGATGATGGTGGGTTGGCCGCGATGTGCCTTGGCCGCGGCAAAGGCCGCGAGAATGGCGGGAAAGTCGTGGCCATCGGTTTCGATGGTGTTCCAGCCAAAGGCGCGCCAGCGGCTAAGTGGGTTTTCCTGCGCAGCCAAGCGGTCGAGCACGCCGTAGCCCTTTTCGGTGGCCCAGCCGTATTGCTGGAGGCCGTTCCAGTCGAGGATGGCGGTGAGATTGTCGAGACCGTAGCGAGCCGCGACAAAGGCCGCCTCCCATATTTGTCCCTCCTGCGAGTCGCCGTCGCCGATCATTACCCAGGTGCGAAAGTCCTGCCCCTTCAGACGGGCGGCGAGGGCCATGCCGAGGCCGGGCGACAGACCTTGGCCCAGTGAGCCGGTGGACATGTCGAGGCCGGGGAGGACGCTCATGTCCGGGTGGCCTTGGAGGCGGGAGTCAATGGCGTCAAAAGTGGCGAGTTCTTCAATGGGCAGGTAGCCGCGCAGGGCCAAGGCCGCGTAGAGGCCAATCGAGGAGTGACCCTTGGACAGGATGAAGCGGTCGCGGTCTTCGTCGCGCGGTCGGTCCGGGTCGATGTTCAGCTCGGCGAAGTACAGGGCGATGAGCAACTCGGCCGCGGACATCGGGCCGCCCAAGTGGCCGGCTCCAGCGTGGTGTACTGACTCGACGACGAGGCGGCGCAATTGGATGGCATAGCGCTTAAGCTCGGCGTGGCGCTCGCGCGTCAGGCTCATAGAATGTCTCCTTTTTGCGGTTGGTTAAGGTAGAAATAGGCTCGGCATTAGTCCAGCCACGGAGGCACAACGCCAAAGGACCGGCCACACTCGGCTAAGTGCTCGACGTCTTCTAAGCCGATGGGTACGCCGTCGCGTGCGTACGCTTCTTCATTGCGGTGTTCGGGCGTGCCGGGTAGAGTGACTTCATCGTACCCGCGCAGCGGAATCATCTGCTCGCTCGCTAGACGCACCAGCTCATCGATGCCGTGGCGCACTTGCGGAGCGGGCGCGAAGAGGCCCAAGTCGAGGACGAGGATTAAGCTGCCCATGCGCGCCGCTGGCCATTGCGCGGCGATCTCGCGGGCGCGCTCGCCGCCTTGGCCGACAAAAGCTCCGCCGAGTAGGGTGGCGATTGCGGTGTAGCCCATGGACTTGAAGAAGGCTGCGGGGATCAGCTCTTCAATGGCTTCGATCTGCTCGCCGCGTTGGTAGTCGGCGAGGATGCAGGTAGCCACGTCGAGCACTACTGGAGGTCCATCTTGTCCGGGCAGACCAAAGCACAGGGGTGGGTTGCCGTAGTGGGCGGCGCGCTCGCCGTCGTTGCTGGGGTAGTACTGGGGATAGGCCGCTTGCACTGAGAAGCCCACGCAGTTTTCCGCCATGGCGCGGCGCACGTAGTGTCCCGCTGAGCCGTAGTGCCCGATGTGGCAGGCCGCGCCGATGGCGATGCCCTTTTCTCTGGCCTTGGCGATGGCGCGTTCAGTGGCCAACATGGTCGGCGCGTATCCGAGGCTGCCATCGCCATCGACAAAGACGTGGGTGTCGCTTTCGCGCAGGACGCGGATGTCTGGGTTGGGGTTGGCTTTTTTGTCGCGGATCGTGCGGCAATACCCGTACAGGGCGCGGGTGCCGTGCGAGCGCACGCCGCGCAAATCCGAATTGGTCAGTAGGTCGGCCAATTGCGCGGCGTGTGCGGCAGACATGCCAGCGGCGCGCAGGCAGGCCGTGCCAAAGGCTCTGAGATCGGCAGCGGCAATGCGTTTGAATTCTGTGGGGGGGCGGTTCATAAAGAGGCTCCTGTGGGAATTAGGGATGGTCGGCGGCGGCCTTGCGGGCGAGCAGGTCGGCGAGTGCTGCGCTGACTTGGTCGGGATCGCTGGCAGGGGACGCGGCTAGGGCGCGTCGGTAGAAGTGCTCGGCCTGCCGATAGCGATCCTGCGCGTCGTACAGACGGCCTAAGTAGTAACAGGTGCGGGCCAAATCGGGATGATCGCCCGCTTGCAGGGCCAGCGCGCTGTGGTACAGGGGCGCGGCCTGTTGGTAGTGTCCTTGGAGGAACAGGGCTTGGGCACGGGCGCGGAGGGATAGGGCTTGGGCGCGCTGCGCGAGGGAATCGGTTGCGGCGCGGTCGCCTTGTGCGCGGTAGAGGTCGGATAACTTCTGCATGGTTGCGGCGACTTCTTCATCGCCTCGGTGCATCTGCTGAAAGGCAAGGACGCGGTCGTAGAGCGCGGCGGCCTCGGCTGGCCGCTGCTGGAGCCGATAGGTGTCGCCTAACTTGTCGAGGGTCAACATTTTGTCGGGATGGTCGTCCGGGAGGGCCATTTGCCGTTTGTGCAAGTGCTGGTAGAGGCTTTCGGCTCGCGCGAGTTCGCCGCGCACAACGTGGAGTTGCGCGAGTTGATGGGCGGTGCGGCCGTAGCGCGGGTCATCGGGGGCGAAGGTTTCGGCTAGGGACAGGGCGCGGGATAGGGCTTGTTCGGCCTCGGCGAAGCGGCTCTGGCCGAGGGCTGAGCGTCCGGCTTGGTAGTGTTGGGACCAAGCCTCGGCGCGGGGGTCTGGTTGGCTGCAAGCGAGCGCGAGGGAGAGTGAGAAAAGGAGTGCAAGCAGGGCGATCACGGCGTTTTTGTGGGTTGCTGTAAGGTGTTGAGGAGTTTCTGGGCCTTAGTGTGCAGCGCAGTATCGTCTGCACTCAGCGCTAGGCTGCGGCGCAACGCCTGTTCGGCAGCCGCGCGTTCCCCCTTGCTGAACAGGCCCAATCCGAGGAGGTACCAGCCCTCGGCGTCGTCTGGGCGCGCCGTAACCGCTCGGCGGCAGTAGGCGATGGCCTCGTCGTAGCGTCTGAGTTGGCCGGCGATGTGGCCGGCGTTGAGCAAGGAGGGAAAGTACGCTGGGTCTTGGTCGAGGGCGACCTGTAAGTAGCGCAGCGCAGCTTCGGGTTGTTGCAGCTTCAGGAGGTCGCCAGCGAGACGGTTGAGCAAAGCGAGATCCCCCGGGTGCAGGGCGATGGCCCGGTCAAATTTGTTCTCGGCTTGGGGAAAGTACCCGTGTCGGACGAAGAACAGGCCGAGGTTGTAGTGGTGGGCGGCTTCTTCGGGCGCGTTGAGGATGGCTGCGCGCAGCCGCTTGACCTCCTTGCCGCTGAGCGTTTGCAGGTGCGTAAAACTCGTTAGGGCTTGCTGCGCCAAGGTGTCGCGGCCAGCCTTGCGGGCGAGGGTGGCGAGGCGATAGAAGGCGTCGGCAAAGCCGATGTCGAGCAGGGTGGCGCGCTGAAAGGCCTCCAAAGCATCGTCCTGTCGGCCTTCGGCAGCGAGGCTTTGGCCGAGGTAGTAGTAGAGCGTGGCGTCGTTGGGAAACAGGCGCAGGGATTCGAGCAGCTCGCGGGTGGCCTCGGCGTAGCGGCCCGTGGCCAAGTACAGCTCGCCCAAGCGCCGGCGCACTGGCGAGTTGTCGGGACTGAGTTGGACGGCGCGCTGGAGATAGGTACCGGCGCGATCGTACTGGCCCAACTTAGTGTAAATTCCGCCGAGGTTCACAAAGCCCATGGCGAAGTCGGGTTTGAGGCGGACGGTTGTTTCGAGGGATTCTATGGCCAGTGCGTAGCGGCCCTGAGCCGCATGGGACGAGGCGAGCACATTGTGGAGGTCGGCGTTCGTCGAGTCGAGGTCTAACCCAGCGCGGGCGGCGGCGACCGCTTCTTCAAAGCGGGTCGCCGCAAAGTGAGCGCGGGCGCGGGCGAGGTGATCGACGGGATCCGGTGCCGGTGCTGGTGCTGGCTCGGAGGCGCAGGAGGCGAGCGCGAATGCCGCGCAGAGCAGTGGCCACGCCATTTCAGGGCTGCTCGGCAAAGCGATGGAAGCGGTCTATTTCCAAATCCGAGTACACTTGCTGTATGCCAGTGGGCCAGCGGATTTCGAGGGTATCGACGCGGGTGCGCGCTCCCAAGCCGAGGGTCGGGGATAAGCTGTTGGACGACCCAAATCCCGGACCGCTGCTGATTTCCACGACCCCGAGCAGATCTTGCGCGCGCAGGCGCAACTGCGCGCCGATGGCCTGAGGTCCTAAATCCACGCCGAGAAAGTGGTTGTGGTGGCCCTCGTTGCGGTACAGGCTGTTGGCCCACAGGTCGCCTGGGTAGTGGCCCCCGACCGCGGTATAGAGGTCGAGATCGCCGTCGAGGTCGTAGTCGGCAAAACCCACGCCGTGTCCCTTGCCCGGGTTGCCCACGCCGGCCGCGGCGGTGACGTCGGCGAAGCGGTCGCCGCGATTGTGGAACAGCGTATTGGGTTCAAAGCGCGCCATTATGGGGCCGCCGTTGGTCAGGTAGATGTCGATTAGACCGTCGTAGTCCACGTCGCCATAGCCCGCGCCCATCGAGCCAAAGGAGCGGGCCAAGCCCTGCTGAGGGGCGATGTCGCGGAAGGTCGTCCCGTCGTTGCGGTACAGATAGGCGCGGGTCGGGCGCAAGGCCAGCCCCGTGACCTGCGACTGCACGATGTCTTCGTAGAAGTTCATGGCCGAGACGAAAAGGTCTCTGTCTCCGTCTCCATCGCTATCGATAAAAAATCCCACGTAGCTGCCCTCGCCCGGTTTGGCCACGCCGGCCTCGGCGGTGACGTCGCGGAAGGTCGTCCCGTCGTTGCGGTAGAGGTGATTGGGGGCGGCTACGTCAATGGCGTAGAGGTCGCTGTCGCCGTCGCCGTCGTAGTCGCCGCAGGTCACGCCGAGGGTCTTGCCGCGATAGGCCACGCCAGCCTGCTCGCCGCGGTCGGCAAAGGTTCCGTCTCCTTGGTTGTGGTACAGGCGGTTGGGCCGTCCGCTGCCGGTGATACCCGAGGCCACGTACAGATCTGGCAGGCCGTCGTTGTCGTAGTCGATCCAGACGGCCATGAAGCTGTCGTCCGAGCCGGCGACACCGGCTTGGGGCGCGACGTCGGCAAAAGTTCCATCGCCTTGATTGTGGTAGAGCGAATTGGGCGCGAGACCTTCCCAAGCCTCGCGGGTGGTAAAGAGGTCTGGGTAGCCGTCGCCATCGTAGTCTGCGGCAATGGCTGCCCAGCCGCCGCGCGGGTCTGCGAGGTTGGCTGCGGCCGATACGTCGGCAAAGCGGTCGTTGTCGTCGTTGCGGTAGAGTGCGTGCGGGGCTTGGATGCCTGCGGCGAAGATGTCTGGGTCTCCGTCGGTGTCGTAGTCGAGCCACGCCACGCCGCGCCCCCGATCGCGCTTGCCGACGCCAGCCGTTGCAGCCACATCGGTAAAGCGCACAGGCGACGCCTCGGCCAGGGGTGCCAAGCCGATCTGATAGGCCGGTTCAAGATCGCCCGGGTAGGTGCCGTACGCCTCGATATAGGCCAGCCGCAGGTTCCACTGGCGCACGGTGCGCTGCGGCGACGCCGGAGGCAGCACGTCAATGGCGCGCTTGTACGCGGCAACGGCCTTGGGATATTGGCGCAAGTGGTGGTGGGCCGCGCCCAATAGGAAGGATAGATACACATCGTCCGGTCGCTCGGTGAGCAAGGTGTCAAGGCGAGCGGCCGCACCGGCAAAATCGCCCAAACGCAAGAGCGAAGCGGCCTTGCCAGAACGCGCTCGGTAGTGCTTGGGATCGACGGCGAGGATGGCTTCGTACTGGGCGAGGGCACCTGCGGCGTCGGGTTGGTCTTGCGTCATCAGAAGGTCGGCGTATGCCATGCAGGCGACCGCGTTGCCAGGGAAAGCTGTTACGAGAGAGTCGAAAAGCGCGCGCGCCTCTGCTTGACGCCCTAGTTTGCTCAGAGTTTGGGCCAATTGCAACCGGGGTTCGATGCGTGCAGGCGCAAGCTGCTGCGCACGGACGAGCGGCGACAAGGCTTGTTGGTAGCGCTTTTGTCGCAAGTAGATTTCTCCAAGCGCGAGCGCGGCCTCGTAGTGCAGGGTGTCGCGCTGGACGAGTGCTTTGAGCACGTGGGCGGCAGAGTCCAAACGGCCGGCTGCTAGGTGTTGGCGGGCCTGTTGGTAGCGCTGGGCGCTCTGCGCGGGAAGGGGTGGCTCGGAGGCGCAGCCCAACAAGGCGGCGAGCGCGATACCTATGCGCGTTGGCGTCTTTGACAGTGGATACATTTTGCGCTGCATAGTGTACGAACTGAGGGGAGAATTGGCGAGTGGCGGCGGCGCAAAGCGGTTGATTCTCGTTGCGTTGTGCCCTATACTTTTGCCGAACGAAAATTTTGTGGAGGTACGCGCAATGAAACAATGGACATGGTTGGCCCTAGCGGGCCTGTTGACGACCTTAAGCTGTGGTTCGGAGGAAGCTGTTCAATCGACGCCCGATTACGCCGATGCTTGGGTCGGCGAATACGAAGGCACCGGGGATTTTGCCCTATCCAATGGCGTCAGTGGGGAAGACCGCCCCGTTACAATAAGCATTGTGCGGGTCTCCCCTAAGCAAGTTACCGTATCTGCCACGTTGGTTTATGGCGATGGTCGCAACGATTTCATTCAGGCAATCAACATTCTCCAGCCCGACGATGCCGAGCAGATCACCTTGGAGGTGCGCTACCTCAACGCTAAGACGGTTTATGCCTTCACCCAAGAAGAAGAAACGATCACCGGCTCCATCGCGACGAGTTCGCTCCGGCTCGGAGGAACTTGGGGTCAAGATCAGATCATGACCGCCATAGAGGCCATCCGTCAGTAGAAGCGGTTTCATAACTTGATAGGGGGTTGTGTTTTTTCTTTTTTGCTTCTACTCGTCTTGCTTCGCCCCAAGGAGT
>JAGWBY010000025.1 GCA_021295675.1 Candidatus Latescibacterota bacterium
TGGGATGGCCGCGACAGCCAAGGCCAAGTCGCCTCGCCGGGCATCTATCTCTATCGGCTCGCCATCGACTTGGACAACGTCTCTACTGAGCGTTCAGGAACCCTATCGCTGGTATATTGACCAGAACGCGCGACTTTGCCCATTCCTTCAGAGTCGGGCAAAGTCGCGCCATAAAACGCTTGCGTAATTTTCCCTCCTCACCATCCTAACGCCATGGCGCGCAGCACTCGCTTTTTTATCTGCGCGCTCCTACTAGTCGCCCTCGCACTGCGGCTGGGCTATTTGTGGGAACACCGCGCTAGTCCCTTCTTCGACGCGCCCGTAGTTGATGCCCAGACTTTTCTCAATCAAGCCCTTGCCAGTGGCCCATTCTGGGGAGGAGACGAACCGTACTGGCAATCGCCCCTCTACGTCTACCTACTGACGTTCGTTTGCTGGCTCCTGCCAGCCTCGTACTTCGTCGGCATCCGGCTCGTACATGTGGGCTTCGGCGTCCTTTCCTGCCTCTTGGTGCATGCATTGGCCCGGCACGCCTTTGGCGAGCAGGTCGGCCGCATCGCCGGCATCATGGCAGCCTTGTGTGGCTCCTTGCTCTACTTTGAAGGCGAGCTATTGGCCGTGCCAGTGGAAGTCTTCCTCAATCTCCTACTCCTATATAGCCTGTTGATCGCGTGGAGAAGCAATCATGGGCGCTATTGGGTGCTAACCGGCCTCATCGCGGGCCTTGCGGCCCTCACTCGCCCCAATATCTTGCTCTTTATCGCGGCCTTTTGCGCCTGGGTACTATGGCACCGGCGCACATCTGCCTATCGTTCCCTGTTCTCTTTTATCGTTCCCATAGCTTTGATTATCCTGCCCGTTACCTATCGCAACTGGACTATTGAGTCGGATCTCGTCTTTATCTCCTCCAATGCCGGCGTCAATTTCTACATTGGCAACAACGCCGACTACGAGCGCACGGTCTCGCTGCGTCCGGGTATGCAGTGGGAGACCATGATCGCCGAGGCGGAAAACTCTGGACATAAGACCGCAGCCGCTCAATCGACCTTTTTCTTGGGCAAAGCCCTCAATTACATAACCACTCAGCCCCTTGATTATCTCGCTCTGCTTGGCAAAAAGATATTCCACTTTTGGAGCGGCCCAGAGATCAAGCGCAATCAAGACATATACTACGCCCGCCAACACTCGCAGATTTTGAGTCTCTTGCTCTGGGATTGGTACGTGTCGATCCCCTTCGGCCTGATCGGCCCGCTGAGCTTGCTCGGCTTGGGGCTGAGCATGAGGGGGAAGTGGACACCGCCGATTGCCTTGCTGCGGCTCTACGCTCTCGCATACACGGCCTCGGTCATACTTTTCTTTCCTGTAGCCCGCTACCGCATGCCAGTCGTGCCGGTATTGATCGCTTTTGCTGCTTTTGCCACTTTTCAGTTCTATCTAGGTGTGCGCCGCAGAGCCTATATACGCACTACAGTACTTGCCTTGCCTCTGGGGGGTCTATTAGTCTTGTGCAATCTCGCCGAGGCCGCGCCGACTGAAGAAGACGCTCAGCTCTATTTTGACCTTGGCGAGGTGCATCTGCGCAAGCAAGACTACGCCTTGTCTGCGCGTTACTCGCGCCGGGCACTGGAATTGGACCCAGAGTATAATTACGCCCGCCACAATCTAGCCGTGGCGTACTTTCACCAAGAGCACCATGAGGAAAGCGAACGCGAGGCCCTCCAGACTCTAGCGGAAAATCCCCGGCGCACCGACACTCGAGTTCTCCTAGGCCGGATTTACCTAGCGACCAATAAACCACAGCAAGCCGCAGCACATTTGCGCCACGTCCTCGAACGAAATCCAGAGTCCGGCATGGCCCACTACTACTACGGTCGCCTACTCTACCGCCAAGGGCACTATGCCGAGGCTGCAACCCACTTGCAACAGGCGCTTTCCTGGCAGCCCCAAGACTTCTGGCTGCACTACGAACTGGGGAGAGCCTTGCAGCAAGCCGGGCAAGCCGAGGCCGCACTGAGTCAGTACCACCAAGCCCTATCTCTCGCAAGACGGCCCGAGGCCTTAAACGCCATCGGTGCCCTACACCTGCTCGCTGGACGCACCCAAGCGGCGCGAATGCATTTTCTCCAAGCCCTAGATCTGGCTCCAGACAACCCAGAAGTCCACGTCAACCTCGCGCTTATCGAACTCGAAAATGGAAATCACGCCGCGGCCATTGACCGGCTGCGGCAAGTGCTGGCGAGAGGTCCCTTCCCCCACGCGCAGCGCCTGCTCGACGAAGCCTATCGCCGCCTCGAATCGCCATAGGAGGTTCCTTGTCTAGCTACCTCCAAGCTCTTTTGCTTCTTGCTTGCGCGGCTCCCGTCTTCAGTGCTGAGTCACTCTTTATTGAAATTACTTGGCCAAGTGGCGAGCGGCAGGTTTTCCGCGCCGTACTGGCCGACCACCACCACGTCATTTATCGAGGCGTCAATCGCCTCATATCGGAGTAGAACCATGCGCTTTGTCCTACTTTTCTTGTTTATATTTGCTGCCTGCGATCGCGAAATACCCGATCCACCGCAAGCGACCTCTCCGCCGACCAGTACGGCGGCTCAGACCTTTGCCGCTGGCCGAGCTCTCCAAGCCCGCGGCCTCTTCTCCCAAGCCGAGCAAGCCTATCGGCAAGCGCTGCAACAAGCCCCAGACAACCCCCAATACCATTACTATCTCGGCGTTGTATTGCACGCCCAGAGTCGTTTTGCCGAGGCGCAGATCCAGTTTGAGAAAGCGCTTGAACTAAAACCCGACTACGCCGGTCCCCGCATCGCCTTGGGCAAAATGTTCTATGATGTACACGGCAAAGTAAAGGAAGCTCGCCAGCTCCTCGCCGAAGCACTGGAACTAGCCCCCAACGCTGTCGAAGCGCAGTATATCCTAGGCGTGATCCACCAACGCGAAGGCCAGCTACAAGAGGCCCGCGAAATTTTCGCCGCCATCGCCGCGGCCGACTCTACTCACCTCCAAGCCCGCCTCCAGCTAGGTCTAGCAGACCTAAAGTTGGGCAACTACCAAGAAGCCGAGCACCAACTGCGCCAAGTCGCGCGCCTCAGCCCTCACGAGCCGGCCGCGTTCCTCGGAATCGGGCAGGCTCTGTTGCGCATGGGCCGCGCCGCAGAGGGACAACGCGCCCTTGAGCGCGCGCGAGTCTTGGACGAACAAAATGCCCGGCTCAAACCCCATCAAGATGCGCTACGCCAGCACCCCACCCAACCCCAAACCCATTCCAACCTCGCCGCCCTCTACAGTCGCTTTGGGCGTCTCAAACTAGCCGTCGAGCACTATCGCCAGTCCATTCTCATCGACTCGACCTATGGCTTGGGGTACCAAGGGTTGGGCACGCTGCTCCAGCGCCGGGGCAAGGACGATTTGGCAGCGCGCTACTACCTCGAAGCATTGAGCCACGACTCTACCTTGGCCGAAAGCCACAACAATCTGGGCTTGATCTTGCACAAGCGGGGGGAACTAGAAAAGGCCCTCAAACAATACGAGCAGGCCGTGCGGTTCGCCCCATCTACGGGTTTTTACTACTCCAATCTCGGCAATGTGTACCTCGAAATGGATCAACTGGACCAAGCGCAGGCGGCTGTCGAGCGGGCTATCGAAATAGACGCAAAGCTCTATAGTGCCCACATATTGCTCGGTGATATCCATGCCCGCCGGGGCGAATTCGCACGGGCCATTGCGCTCTGGGAAAACGTTCCATCCGGTGGAGCGACCAATGAGACTCTGCAAGCCAAAATCGCCGAGGCCCGACGGCAGCTATCCGCGCAAGAGCACGCGCCGCGATGAGCTTTGCTGTCTCGCTCGCCGCGCTATGGGCGATTTTGAGCAGTTGCGGTGTAGGCTCCGACCTAGAAGAAGAAGGCGACCGCTTGGTGCAGGCCGGACGCGAATTCGCTGAAGAATACCGCTACATCGAAGCACGCCGTGCTTTTGAAAAAGCGTTAGCCATAGACTCGCTCGACGCCGCAGCGCACTGTGCGTTAGGAGACCTCGACGCTCGGCTCGGGCACGTAGAGCGGGCCGTTCAAGCCTACGAAGCCGCGCTCGCAGCCGACTCTACCTATCATCGCGCCCGGCACAACCTAGCGGTAATCAAGGCCGACCGAGGGCACCTCCCGCTGGCTATCGAGTTGCTCGAACACATTCCGACCTACGTCCCCGCCCTCCGCACCCTACCTCTCTTCTACGCCAAACAAGGGCGCTATGATCTGGCCGAAAAAGGACTGCACACGGCACTAGAAATGGGCGGGGAAGACCTTGACGTGCGGCAGCAACTCGGTCGGCTCTATTTGCGTCAAGGACGCTATGACGAGGCCCGAGCCGCGCTCGGCCTAGCCCTTGCCCAAGACTCGACCCTAGCCGAAAACCACCGTCTGCTGGGTTTGCTGCACCTAGCCGAGCGGCGTTACCCAGAGGCGCTGGCGGCTTTCCGCCGCGCGCTTGCGCTCGGTCCACACCTGATCGAAGCCCACTACAACCTTTCCTCGGCGCTTTTAGGCCTAGGACAGCCAACTCAAGCGCAGGCGGCACTGGCGCGTTTTGAGACCCTCGCCACCCATGCTGCTCAAGTCGCGCACCTGCGTCGCCAGCTCGACGCCGACCCCAACCACCGCAAAACTCGCTTGCAGCTAGCCTACCACTATCGACAACTGGGTCAGGACGACGAAGCCCTCACGCACTATCGGGCCGCACTACTGGCCGACCCGGCAGACTTAGAGGCCCTAATTTCGCTAAGCGGACTTTTGTCGGCGCGCGGAGAAGACCAAGAAGTGCTCAAACTATGCCGCCGAGGCATCTCTCAGCACCCCGAGGATGTACGCACTAGCAAGCTCCATTTCACCCGTGGCTATGTCTATATGCGGCGCAACCAATATCAAGAGGCCCGCACGGCCTTTGAGCACGCACTGGCACTGGATTCTTCCTTAGCTACCGCTTGGAATAATCTCGCTCATGTCCAGCTAAGTTTGGGATATGAAGTGGCGGCGCAACGGGCGCTTGAATCGGCGATTGCCGCCGATTCAAGCCTAGCCGATGCCCACTACAATCTCGGCAGCCTCTTCTTGCAAAAGGGACAGCTAGGCCGGGCGCAACGGGCCTATCAGGCAGCCATTACCGCCGACTCAACCTTTGCGCGGACCTATTACGCGCTGGCAACCGTGTACCAAACCCAAGGTGCGATCTCGGAGGCACGCCGTTGCTACCAAATCTTTATCGACAAGTGGCAAGGCGACCCAGACTTCCTGCGCCAAGCCCGCGAGCGACTCGCCCAACTGTCGAGTCCCTGATATGTCCATACGAGCTCTTCTCATCTGCTTTCTCTGTCTGGCCTGCAACTCCACTGAAGAGACCACTCTATCTGCACCACTGCAACACGCCGCACCCGTAACCTCATCTCTCCACTTTGTTGAAGTAGCGTCTGCCGTCGGCCTAACATGGCAGCACGAAAACGGCCGTAGTCCTCAGCGCTATTTCCCCGAGACTATGGGCGGCGGGGGTGCCTTCTTCGATTACGACGGCGATGGCGATTTAGATGTTTACGCCGTAAATGGCGCTTTTATCGCTGCCGACCCGCAGGACGGAGCCCCTGTCAATAGGCTTTTTCGCAACGATGGCCAGCGTTTTGTCCCAGTCGCGGCCGGGGTCGCCCATGCAGGCGTTGGCATGGGAGTTGCCGCAGCCGACTACGACCGCGATGGAGACCTCGACCTCTATTTGACCAACTTTGGCTCCAACGCGCTCTTTCGCAACGACGACGGACACTTTGCTGAAATCGGACAGCAGACAGGTGTTGCCGATGCGCGCTGGGGCACGAGCTGTGCCTTTGCCGACTACGACCGCGACGGCGACCTCGACCTCTATGTCGCCAACTACGTAGCCTATGATCCGGCCGCAACCCGCACCAACGAAGTACCCTATATGGCCAGCTACGAGAGCTATGGCGACCAAGCCCCTATTGGCTATCCGCACCCAGATAACTTCCAAGGCCAACCCGACCTGCTCTACCGCAACGATGGCGCGGGGCACCTAGTCGATGTCTCGGCAGAATCAGGCATCGCCGATGCGAGCGGCAAGGGGCTAGGGGTAGTTTTTGGCGACTACGACAGAGACGGTTGGCCCGACATCTACGTGGCCAACGATGCAGTGCGCAACTTCCTCTACCACAACAACCAAGACGGGACCTTTACCGAAAGGGCAGGATTAGCAGGCGTGGCTTATGGCCAAGACGGACAAATGGAAGCGGGCATGGGGGTAGATTGGGGCGACTACAACGGCGACGGCGTACTCGATTTGACGGTGACCAACTTCCAAGCCGAACCCAACGCGCTCTATCGAGGCGAAGGCGGCTTCTTCTCGGTTTCGACCTTTGCTGCCGGGGTGGGCTTGCCGTCTCTGCCCTTTCTCGGGTTTGGCACCCAGTTTTTCGACCCCGACTTCGATGGCGATCTCGATCTGTTTGCCGCCAACGGCCACGTCCTCGACAACGTCCGCGACATCGACCAATCCACCAGCTATGGACAGCGCAATCTGCTCTTTCGCAATGACGGTGGCCGCTTCGCCGAGGTTTCCGCGACAGCCGGCCCCGGCTTCGCCCTAGAGCGCGTCAGCCGCGGCAGTGCCACCGGCGACTACGACGGCGACGGCGATCCCGATTTACTAGTTTTTAATTCGGGACAACCGCCCAGCTTGTTGCGCAACGATCAAGGCGACGCCAATCACTGGATTACCATCCAGCTAGCGGGAGTCAACGGCAACCCAAACGGCATCGGTGCCCGACTAACCGCAACTAGCGGCGACTTGGTCCAGACAAGGGAACTGCGCGGCAGCCGCTCATACCTATCGCAGAGCCAACTCCGCATCTGTTTGGGACTGGGCAAACGGCCGCAACTTGACGCGTTAGAAGTGCGCTGGCCTTCGGGCCGCGTGGAGCGATTCGGCCCCTTTGCAGCCAACCAAGCCATCGCGCTCGTCGAAGGCGAGGGCATCAGCGCGGCTTCTGACCCACCCTAATCTGCTCTACGAGGGCGCGACCAAACGCCTCTTGGCCCTGCTCGGCGGCTATTTCTACCGCATATCGCTCAGCGTCAGCCAAGCGGCCCGCAATCATCAACTCGGCGACGATCAGCTCTAGTAAGTCCGTTGTGAACGTCTTGCGGATGTTTGCGTCTTGCACAGCCTGCTCTAGCGCTGCCAACGCCTTGCCATGCTCTCCGAGCAAATGGTAGGCATAGCCGCGAATAAAGTCCTGTAACCCCAGAGAAAAGTCTGGAGCCTCGCTTAAGAAGCGCAAGCGGTCTAGCAGGGCGTGGAGCGCGGAGTGCTCAACCGGTCCAACAGAATCTCCCGCAAGTTGTCCACAACGCATCTGGCGCAGCGTACTCCACAAATCGCCCCATATCGTATAAGGCTCCTCCAAACGGGCCGCGCGATAATAGGCTCGCGCGCGCTCATACTCCTGAGCGGCGTAACAAGCGTCCGCGACATTCAGCGCCAATAGCTCCGGCCCCGCTCCCGTTTGCCAGCGCTCAACTCCGCTCTGCTCTCCGGCGCTTAGCTCGTCCCACAGGGCTGCGTCCTGCTGGTGCAAGGTCTGCACTCGATACTCGTTGCCCTCATCCAAAGGGGGCGCGGCCAAGAGTACGACCATGGCCCGCAGCACGGCCAGCCGCTCGACGGGCAAGTCGCCGAGCCTACGGCGGTATTCACCGGCGGCCGCCAACCGATCCGCAGCGCCAGATGCGACCTGCCAAGGGGCCGGTGCTCCTTCCAACGCAGCGACAATGGCTCGAGCCAAGAGCACTTGGCCAGTCGCGGCCGGGTGCAAGTGATCGGCCATTAGCTCCCAACCCACGCCGACCTCCGGGCTGTGGGCGCGGAAGCGCGCCTCCACATCGGCTAACAACACTCCTTCTTCCGCCGCGACTCGGAGCACGACCTCGTTTAGGGCTGCCGTCGCCCGCCAAGGCCGCGGATCCAACTCGCGCGCCTGCACATAAGCCGCGCGCGCCTCAGCCCCACGGCCCACCTGCTCTAAGTGATAACCGCGTAAGAAGTGCAAATAAGCGTCATCCGCATAGAGCGCCTCAGCCTGCGCCAAGGCCACCAGCGCTGCCGGCGATGCTTGCTCCCTATCGCTCTGCGCCAAAAAATCCACATAGAGCGCGAGCTCCTCATCCGGTAAAGGCGGCTCAATGTGCGCTGGCGCGAAACCGCGTTCGTTACTGGTCACCGTGCAAAGAACCAAGGGAACGCGCCGCGCTCGGCAAAAGGCCGCCACGTCGCGGAGATTGGCCTCCAAATTGGCCGCTGCCTGCGCCCGCCGCGGATCGGACGCTGGGATCACGCCCGCCTTAGACATCACCTCGATTAAGGGACCATCTGCCCACTCTTTGCCCAACGGCCCTATCAGCTTGCCTACCAAGGGCCTCAGCCGCCACTGCACCAGCGAGTAGTGGATCCGCTTCATCCACACCGCTTGCCCTCCTTGGGCCAATGAGGCCGCCCCATAAACCCCGTATAGTTCGTTGTGTCCGGTATAGACTACGACCAGATCCGCTTCGAGAGCGGCTACACCGTCTTCCACGGCGCGGGCCACGGCAAAGCTCGAAGCAGCAGTGATCCCGGCGTTAAAGACCTCGATCTGGCGCTCTGGAAAGAGGTCGCCGAGCATTTCTTGGAGATAAGAAGGAGCCGATAAACGCTTGGGGTGGGGGTAACCTTGGACGGTCGAACCCCCGGCAAAAAGCACGCGCAACTCACCCTCGGGCGCGGGTTCGATATAGGGCTTCGGGGTCATGCGAATGCCGCGCCGAATAGGCTCAGCCATGTCGGCGAAAAAGCGACGGGCATAGTCTGGGTTGACTGCGTGGAGCGCCCGGCCTTCGACGTGCGCTAGTTGGAGGGCAAACGTCGGCGGCTCCAACGCCGGGATTAGCCGCAACCCCCCTTCGATGAGCGCGACTAAAACCAAGCCGAGCAGCAGCGCTGCGAGCCGACCGCGCATTTTTTAAAAGGCGGTCGTGTAGCGGGAGAGGGCGTCTTGGCTGATGTGTACCTCACCCGCGTACGCTTGGCGCAGCGAGTCGAGAAATACGTCGAAGAGCACCCCTTCGCGGTGCTTGCGAATATTGACGCGAATGGGCCGCTGCACCTGCTTAAAGGGCAGCAACGCCATCACATAAGGCTGGTCGAGGCGGAACACACTGTATTTTTCCTGCACCTCCATCGGCCCTTGTAAAACCCCGACGTCTTTGGAATTGCTGTCGCCGAAGAAAGTGCGGTACGGCGACTGATAAAGCGACTCGATAGTAGCCCGGCCACTATCGGCAAAAGTGTGCCCCCCAACCGGCTTCATGCTAGGCCGTACGGAGTAGCGCTGGGCTAACTCCGCTAGCCGCTCCCCGCTGCGCGCCCGTGCAAGAACCTGTTCGGCCTCCGCGCGCGTATCGACCAGCACCTCGGTCATCTCGATGACGCCGGGCAGGGAGCGGTAGTTCTCCGAGTGTTGCTCGTAGTAATCTCGAACCTCTGCTTCCGTCACTGAGACCTTCCCCGCCACCGCGTCTAAGCGCAATTGCGACACGAGCAACGACTGCTTCTGCCCCTCGACCCATGCTACCATAGCGGGCCATTGGTGTCGCCCCTGCATACGGGCTTCGAGTGCCAACAGGGAATCCGGTAAAATCCACTGTTCAATAGCCAAAAACGCGGCTGCACTGTCGGGCGGCAGCGCCCCCTTATTAAGCGAGCGGAGCCTCTGCACGGCATCGCCGACACCTATCCGCCCCCCTGCATATTCAATCAGCGATTCGTGGGGCTGATCCAACGCACGACCCTGCAACGCGGCAAGCACGGCGTGAATGCGGTCGCGGTGATAGCGCAAATCGCGTACCTCCTTGAGCGAGTCGATCACCACCTGTCGCCGCTGTGCCCACTTGCGTTGCCCGACCTGCTCGGCGATGTCAGCGCGCAATTTCTCAAAGGGGATGCGTCGCTTTTTGAGGACCTTGACGACCTCGTATCCGTCTTTAGTGAGAATCGGCTCGCTAACTTGGCCTTCCTCTAAGTGAAAGGTGCCATCGCGCAGGCTGGGCACAGCACCAGTTTGGTCGAAGAAGGCACCGAGATTGCCGCCTTTGTCAGCGTCGTCAGCGAGAGAATACTGGCGCGCCAATTCGGAAAAATTGGCCCCGGCTTCCAATTGGCGGATGATAGCCCGGGCGTCTTCTTCGGTAGCCGAGAGAATGTGCGCTGGCCAGATTTCCCAACCGAGCAAATGCTCCTCGTACGCGGCATGCAGTTCTTCCTCAGTCACCTTGAGCCGGGCGTCGATCCACTCGCGCGATAGTTCCTCCGCCAAGCGCTTATTGACCATGTCAGACAGCGTATGGGCGAGCCCAGGCAATTGGTCTAGCCCCCGCTTGTAGGCCTCGCGCAGCATGAGCTCCTTGTCGACTAGGGTCTGTAGGTTTTCGCCGCGGGCGGCTACTCCTTCTTTTTTTGGGCGCAGATAGTCGGGCAGTGCTTGCTCGTAGCGGCGAAGATCCATGGCCGTGATCGTCTCTCCGGCCACCGTAGCCAAGATCGTCTCAGGAGTGGCTGGTTCGCTTTCCGACCCGCAACTTGCAACCGCTAAGAGGAAGCCGCAGACAAAAAATCGCCAAGACATAACTTTTTCACCCATTACAAAACTGCGCGGTACCACTTCGGCACCGCGCAGCTAGTTTAAATTCAATTGTGAGTTCTGTGCTGCGCTATTGGCTAGTCGCCACTTTGCGCCCATCGGGATAGATGCGGCCAATCTCGCGCTCAAAGTACATTGCGACGTCTACATGCTCTATAGGATCGCCCTTGTAATCGAAACGCACCACCACATCGGGGATGTGGATGGTCAAGTCCTCCACATCGGGGGCCAGCGGCTTGAAGACGACGTACCCTTCGCTCTCCTGAGCACTGAACACCTCTTCGTCGGGGAACATCGTGCGCCGCAAGATACCGTCGCGCTCTTTCCAAGTGAACATGGCATTGCCGGGCATCCCAGGCTCGTTGCCGCCGCTTCCGCTACCGACATAGCGACGATAGTATATCGAGAGCTGTTCGCGTTGCAGCGCGTAGTACTTGCGCCCGTTGGAGGTGGTTATATAGACCTTTTTGGGGTCGAGATAGACTTTGGGATATTCGTAATTAGAAACATACATGCGAAAAACAGTGAATCGCTGTGGAGTGTCCCCAGTACGAAAGTACGTCGAGTTGCCAAACGTGTAGGGGTTCTGTGAGTTGGGTCCTTCGTTGGAGTACGCGCTGAACTGGCGGTTCAACTCCGTGTCGGTCATTGGCCGCAAGCTGATCTCAAGACGAGCCTGTGTATAGGACACGGTCCCATCGTCGGCCACCGTCTTGTTAGCTCCTTGCTCGGCCTCACTCATCGGCTTGAGGTCTTCGGCATAGTAGCGATAGGAGCAGCCCGGAAAAAGTAGCCCAACCAAAAGCAGCGGCGTGAAACATTTCAGCATGGGAAACCTCCTACTCATAACCGGCGAACACAGTGACGAATACGGCCGTTTCAGTACGCGCCTTTTCTGCTGAGGCACGATCGATTCGCGATACGCGAAACCCTGTCTGGCTCCACAGGTTATAGCCTAGGTATTCGGCGTTGTTGGTAAACTGCAAGGCATAGACCAACTCGTTGCGATCCGAGCGCAGCAAGTGGGTTTCCAACTCCTCGCGGAATTGCTCGACGAGCAGATACTCTAGGCCAGTCTGCAATTGGGTGCGCGACAGAATTGGCACGTGCACAACCAGCGACCACAACTCGCGCAACTCAGTGGTCGCCACCCGCACCTGCGTATCTTGGCGACGCGATGGCCGCTGGCGCTGAAATTCACTCTTCCAGCGCGGCTGGAATTTGACAACCCCGAGGTTGAACGTGTAATCGATCTTGTTGAGAACACCGAAGAAGGAAGCCGTCTCGCGGATGTCCTGTTCATCAAGCGGTCGCTCGTCGAAATGGGCCTGTTTGAAAACCTCCCACTTAAGGCGGTTTTTAAAGTGGATGTGGTCGCTCTGGTACTGATAGCCGAGATACAAGGTATTGGCCCAGCCATCGCGCAGGGGCAGCGGGTCGGTATAGGGCACTAGGTCGCCGCGCGATCCCTCGCGCACAACCCACTCTATCACGTTGTCGCGGATATCGTCGCGGACCTGCCGATAGTTGTTGTACACTTGCACGCGCCCCTTGCTGGCGTAGTCCTTGTCAAAGGTCAGCAAGGTATAATTGGTAGCGTTCTCGCGAGCATCGGCTAGCTGACGCTCATTGAGGCGACCGACGGTCAGCCGCGCCTCCGGCCCCAAATGGGACCCCACGTAAACGTTGTATCCTCGCCGATCCCGTTTGTACAGGTAGTCGGGCAGAATGTCGTTTTCAAAGCGGTCGATGATGCCGTTGTTGTTCATATCGACGCCAAAGAGAAACTCGGGACGATCAGATGCGTAGCGCAAGAACGGCTCCTCGTAGTCCGGCACCGTGTTCGAGCGCAATTCGGAGTCATTCTGATTAAAGTCATTGATGAAGTCGTTGTTTTCGTCGAACCCTGGAAAGACCTCCCTATCCAGCGAGAAATTGGCCCGCTGCCAGTCGGGATTGCGGTCTTGATCGTCGTTGTCGTCGACAAATTCGTACACGAAACGGAGATCGTCGTCGTAGTTGATGTCCGCTGCATCGTTTTGGGTCCCGGCCAAAAAAGAACTGGTGCTGTAGCTGGGATCGACGTTATAGACTTCGCCGAAGCCATAGTAGGGATAAGCGCGTTTATACACATTGACAAACCATGCGTCGGCCGAGGTGTTGTGCGCTGTGTGCTGGGTCACGTCGGTTTCCGATCGCCGTGGATAGCGAAAGTGTTGGCGGTTGCGGTCGTATTCCCCCGATAAGTAAAACCCACTGACATCCGTAATATCGAGCGTAAAGCCGAATATCTCATTGGCCACCGGCAACCCGTATTTGACGCTCACAAATCCCTGGTTCGAGCCATCCTGCACGTTGCCGTCAGCGCGCATCGTACGCTCGGGAATGCCCTCGGAGAGCAAGACCGGCTGACCGTTGGCGTTGAGCTGGCGGTTAGAAGTAACGTCGATCCGGTAGTCGTTGGCCAAGAGCAACAAAAACTCAATGCTCTTGATCTGTTCGGGCTGAGGGCCGAAGGAGTTGCGGTACTGGGGGCCTTCTAGATCGTACACGAGCGTGATGACCTCGTTGCCGTCGGCCGCAAGGAACCCTTCGCGGCGGAAACCACCCTGCACCGATGGGGCGAAGGCAAGGATGTTACTATTGCCGATGCGACGACGGTTGCTGATGCGATCGCCATCGATGGTCGTGATGATCATCTCTTCCTGAAAGAAGGCCGCGCCCGCCCTACCGTCCTCGGGCGAATCGTCGCTCAAGCTCACTTCGATACGCGAAACGTCGGCGTTGTTCTGGCCCTCGGTAAGTGTACCCTTGAAGGGGTTGCCCTGAAATGCCTGCCCCTTGGTTGAGGAGTTGAAAGCATTGATGTAGGTCGCTCCTAACTTGACAAAATCGCCGACCTGCATGGTGCCGCGGCCGCCGATCAAGTTGGTGTCATTCGAGCGGAAACGACCGGTACTAGCCGTTGCTGAGGTTTCGACGCGACCAGGCGAACTAGGGCGCGAGGCGAGAAAGGTCGCCTCGTATTTGTCCGTGGCTAGGTCAAACTGAATACCGGCAAAGGTCGGTTTGGAAAAGGTCATCGGCGTCAACGTCGTGCGGATGCGGTCGCCAATTGTCAAGGCATAGGCGTATTGGCCCTTTTGGTCCGAGGCGACGACCAAATTTGAGAACCAGCTACCGAATCGGGGGGTTTTAAACAGACTGCTGCCCGACGTCTGCGGTGCCGCAATACTCCAGTCGTAAATGAGTTCGCCGCGGGTGATGTAATTTCCATAGATATCGTAGAAGTATTCGCCTTCTTGGCTGGTGTTCACATAGCGCGAATAGTGCCGACGAGCGTAATTGGTATAGTCCTGTTGTCGCCATTGGTACTCGTTGAAGAGTTCCTGCGGCACGTACCACTTCTTCACCGCTGGATCTAGCGCGTCGAAAAGTATCCCTGGCCCGGTAGGATCGTAAAAAACCTCCCCGCCACGGCGCACGCCCAGACGCGAGCCAAAATCTTCCTGCGCGGGGAGGTTTTCCACCATCGCCCCTAACATCAGGATCGCCACCGCACCAGTGCGGAAACTCCTAACTATATACACAAATCCCTCCCTTGTTGTCGAATTCCGGTCCGAACTGCTGCTTTATCAATAGGCCACGTGCACGAGGCGCGTCAATTTGTTGGCTTGATCGTCTGCTTCTAGCTTGATCTGACAGAGATAGATCCCCGGCGGCACGAGCTGGCCACCCATATTCCGCCCATCCCACACAAACGCCTGCGTCCCTACCTTGCCACCAACCGCCGAGCCCTGCCCTTGACCTACCAAGCGTCCTCCCAAATCGTAAAATGCAACGTCTAACGGACGCTCCTCCTGTACCTTCAGCAAAACGAAATGCACTAAGAGTTCATCGTTGATCCCATCGCCATTGGGCGTAAAGACCGGTGACAACACTACGTCTTGGATCAAAGACCCCGGCAGCGCCATCAAACTGACCTGTGCCGTCGAAGAATCCACCAACTCGGTCGCATCCTTATCGGCGGTATCCACCCGTTGAAATACGCCTTCCTCCGAATCCGAAGACCGCACAAACGAGGCGAATGCAATACCCTCGCGGAAGCTCTGAGACTCAAATTGCACCTCAATGAGGGCGTGTTGGCCAGTCGGCAGATCGGCATTGAGCGAAAAGGGGAACCGCACCCAGATCGAATCCGCGCCGGTCGCCATGCGTTCCAATATCTCGCCATCTGCATCGCGCAAGACTCCGTCGTCGTCGAGGACAAAGGCGCGGTCGAACTTCGTGGTTGTCGCCGAGGTCAGCACTTCCTCTGGGTTGAGCAGCGAGGCCGTCTGAGCGATAGCGACCTGTCCCAAGCGCACACCGGTCAAGTGCGCATCGCGCGGCGCGACGACCAGCACCTCGTTAAAGCCGTCGCGCACCGTCGCATCGGTCGGGTCGGGCTCGGCAGCACGCGAGCGGATCGATATTGCGCGGCGGCGTATAGTCTGAGGTCTGCACACCCAAGTCGGTCGGAACGCGCGTTGCTCCCTCGTCGGTGAGAAGTGCCAACTCGCCGGCCAGTTCCAGCGATAGAGGCGGTGCCAACTCAATGCGCAAGCTGCGGATGCGTGCCGTCTTAAAGGGATCCTCTGAAGAGAGATTGACCCGCACCTGAACGAACTTACGCGGATTGGGTGAGGTGATCGTCGCCTCGTTGACGCCATTAGTGGGCAAATAGCTCTCGCTCCATTCGCTCCAGCCAACAAACGCCAGTTCGCCGTCTTTGGCAAAGCTGGAGCGCGGTGCCCGGCGCAGCTTTTTGCCGTCCTCGTCCACCTTACCGTCACCATCGTTGTCAATCAGATCAATCGGATCCTCATCGGTGACCCCGTCGCCATCGTCATCGGTGCGCGAGGCGTGTTTCCGGCTGTCGGGCAATGTCTGCCAGATCTCCCAAGCCGTCCACTCCAAGGCAATCTCGTCGTAAACCTCTTTTGTCACTTCCTCGCGCTCTTCGTTGCCAGCAACAGTAACTACCTGATAGTACGTGAAGTTGGTGTCGGTCTGATCCGAGGTGCGAGTCTGTACCTGTAAGCGAACATCCGGATGGAGATCCAACGGCTCGATCCGCTCGCTAGCTCGACCGGTGAGCGGATCGGTCTCGCGGACGATGACATCGCCTTCCCAAGCGATACGCGGTAGGGTTTTGCGGATGAAATTACCGCGCGAATCGGTCAGCGTAACCGGCGGCGAATAAGCCCACACGCTCACCGGATATCCCTCGCCGTAAAGCTGGATCTCAGCTAAAGTCGCCAGTGCACCATAGCGACCGGATTGATTCCCAGTGACGTCGATGTCGCGGATTTGCAAAAAGCGTATCTTGCGCCAAGGAAAAGTCTCGCGGAAAATGCGCACTACCGGACCGCGGTTATCGACGTGCTCCTCACTGATGATGTTGTCCCACTTGAGCGATTCTTCAAGCTGGGGGAAGTCCTCGCGGTCGTCCATACTCACGGGTTTGAGCAGCGTGCCGTCGGAAACCAAGATATCCGGTCCCAAAAAGGCACCTTGATGGCTCTGGTTGATGCGCTTGTTGACTACTGAGACATTATCGACCCAAAATACAGCCCCTAAGTCGTACCAAGCCGTGCCCTTGAGGTACACCGGCGACCACGTATTGGCCACCCACTCCGAATCGTATAGCCCATCCGTGGACAAATGGGGCGCACCCAAGCCGCCGTTTTCAAACGAGGCACCGCCGCGCTTTTCGGGTTGTAGCGCGTAGTTGTCGCCTTTAGCCCAGACCTGAACCTCGGCAATCCGGGGAACCTCCTTGCTATAATAGAGAATCGGACCGCGTTTCTCCTCGGGCAGGGTTTGATATTTTTCTGCGGCCGTCAGATTGTCGTCGTTTTGGAGTTCCACGAGTAGGCCACCGGCTGTCTGGCGCTGATAGACGATCGCACCGCGCTGTTCTTGGGGCAACGCTTCATAGGCGAGGCGTGCCTCTTCGCCCGAGCCCAAAAAGGCGTCGCGCCAGAGGTCTGAATCCGTAACTTTAATGCGGACGTAATGGATGAAGGCACCGCTAATATCGGGCCGGCCATCCAAGTCCCAGTCGGCTCGATCCAGCGGCAAGAGCGGGAAGGTCATCTGCACATAGCGCCCCTCAGTCCCAGGCACCGGGACCAACGTCACTTCACCAGTCTCACCTCCTCCCCCACCTTCACAGCGGGTTTCGCCGGCGTAGCCCGCGCCTTCATCGCGTACACACTGGGCCAATTTGCCAGCGACGAAGCCGGTAGAGACTTGCCCTATGACGGAAAACTTGAGGTTGTTACCCAAGGGAAAGGGAAACCGCTCGCCCATCGAAGCAAAAAGCACAAAGGCCTTGACCGGCTCGCCGAGAAATTCGTCCTCAAACTGGCCAGCGGGAAAGATAATCGTCAGGCTATCGGCAAAGACCAGCCGCCCCAGATCGACTTCAATTTCCCAGTCGCGCAGACCGTCGAGATGGAAATCTCCAGGGCGAGTCAGGCGGCTCCCAAAATCGGCTGGCGTGTCTGGTTCCCAGAAGGTGCTCAAATCACCATCGATGATATTATTGGCCAAGGCGTCATTGGATTTGGCCGTCGCCCCCCCAGAGACGAGATCGCCGTTAGCGCGGACCAAATCGGGATAGGTGAAATCGACAGCCGTCGGGGCCACGTTGATATTGCGGCGAAAGAAAGTCGGCCGCAGCCCATCGGCATCAACCCGGAAAATGTCCGCATCGCGGATTGGCACATTCAATTGGGAGACCAAGTCGTTCTGATAAATCCAGTTTTCCCAGTGCGAAGCCCGATCCACGCGGATCGAGCTGCCGAAAAGCCGATAGGCATCCGTTTGAGCCAGACAGAAACTAGGCAGAAATAGTACTGCGAAGAGAGCCATCTTCCGCTTTAGCAGCCGTTTCATAGCATTTCCTTTCTTTCCGCTTTGTAGCCTAAAGCTAATACGCTACGGAAATGATGCGCGTCTGGGCCTCACCTACATGATCAGCGTCAGTCGAAATGCGCAATAGGTATAGCCCCGGAGGCACTACCTGTCCAGCATCGTCGCGGCCATCCCACTGCTGAGAATATCCCCCCGACGATAGCTGGCGCTCAATGAGACGCCTGCGGCGACCATTCAGATCGAAGATCTCCAGATATACTGGCTTCGGCGTTAGCAATCGCTGGACGTCAAAAGTCACTATTACTTCGTCGTTGACGTCGTCGCCATTGGGCGTAAAAGGATTGGGCACGACCTTGAAATTAGTCACTAAGTTCTCGCTCTGCGCTGAAATATCGGCGATCACCGCTAGGGAATTGCGGTCTGAAAGCTGGTCCGTCGCTGCGAAATCTACCACGTCATTGTCCTCCACCCGCTGTGGCAAGAAAATGGCCAGCGTATCAAGCGCACTCTCACTACCCCCAAGCGCCAAAATGCCGCTCCTGGTAAAGCGCCGCTCTGCTTCTGCACCTAAAGTGTCTAAGAATACATTGGCAGCGAAGTTAGTGCGGAAGTCGATGACCCGGCCCTGAAAGCGGACCTTTACCAATGCGTTGCGGACTTGGTCTTCCTCAGCTGGGCCTATGGTTGGAAAACCAACGACGAACTGATCATCGGCAACGTACAATTCTCGAAACTGTCCCTCACCTATCTCGTCTTCGCCATCCACTTGTTCCAAGTTCAGGAATTCTCCGTCGCCTAGATCCACTTCTACCCCCTCAATGGCTTCCGCACGCGCCGGCGTAAAAACCTGCAAGCGGTTGAACCCATTGTTCTCAGCCCCTAGTCCAGCGTTGAGGACCAGCACAAAGGAGGTATCGCGGCCAGCAATCACATCCACGGCCGGAGCAATCTCGCCGAAGACCTGATCCGTGATCTGTGGAGCGGAGTATTCAAAACGCAAATTGCTAATAATCGTAGCCGCCGCAGGATCTTCGCTCAGAAACTCAACCTCAATCTGAATGAAGGGCCGACCACTCGGCGCATTGATCAACTGGCCATTGTTAGCCAACTGAACACCACTCCAGAACTCGAGATCGGGCTCAACATGGCGCCGCTCATTGCCCGGCAGAGCCTTGTACTCAGCGCGAGTCAGGCGGACTCGCGCGCGGTCTTCGGGCAAGGCAGCACTGAAGATCTCACGGGCCTCCAGATTGAAAGCCTCATCGTTTAGATCCACTTCCTGGCCGAAGGTCTTGGAGCCAAGCCGTTGGTCGGTAATGCTCGCCCCTTCCTCTTTCCACTCCACCGAGCGCTCGAATTTGTTGACGCGAAAAAGCACCTCTGGCTCGGGATTGACGCCTGTCTGTACGCGCACGACAGCGCGCGACCCGTTGGGATCGCCAATTTTTCGCTCGTCCCAGAAAATCCTCCCCAAGGTCGCTGGGAGCAGCGGTAGTGCATTGGAAGTATAAACCGCTTCAGGCACAAAGCCGTCGGCTAAAAACTCCATTTCAGCTAAATCGTAATCCAGCGGAGTCTGAAAATCAAAGCGCGCATAGCGCATATAGGCCTGCGGCTCAAAGGCCACGGCAATGGTGTCTTCCAGATTGACTGGTGCGCTCGACTCGGGAACGAAGGTCGGAAAAGTCGAGGCTATCTTAGTGAATCTAGGGAACGCCAACTGCCCAACACTCGGATCGTCGAGACTAAGACCGGCGATCACTTTCTCAGTCCCTGGCAGGCCCCTATAGAAGGTATAAGCTGAAACGCGCGAAGGCTCTTCAAGACTGGGATAGAGGCGGAACAAGCGGATTGGAAAGTAGCGTCCTAAGTCGATATAGAGAATCCATTGCTGTTTGACGTCCTGCCCAACTCGGTCTATGCGCTCGAAATGGGTCAGTGGATCGCCATCGAAAACGTGCCATAAGCCCTCTTGGAGTCGCTGGTCAGTCAAAGCCCTTTCAAAAATGCCGAGAGTTGTGAGGTTGAGTCCCTTGTTGTACGGGCGGTTTGGCTCAGCACGAGGGAAGGACTCGGCCACGTTGATCATGGCCTCAATCTCGGTAATGCCAGCCCGACGCAATAACTGGACGGCCTCTAAGCTACGCGGGAAAGAACTCCAACGAGGAACCAAGACGGTGCCCGTCTTTACGGTCGTACCATCTTCGAGTTCGATATCAGTCGGTGCTACTACATCGGCTCTGGTTACATTAAGCGAGAAGGCAAAGAGGCTGGAATCGGTCGCTGCATCCACTTCGGCGGCGGTTAATGCGAGAGGAACTTCGGGAACGGGAACTACACGCGATGGGGTAATAGGCCCAATGCCATTTTCATAGCTTTCAAGGTCTATTACTTCAATGAAGCGATTTTCTGAAAGCGGCCCCTGCTTGGCATCAATCCAAGTTGTATTGCCCGGAATAGCGAACAGCCGCAACTCCGCAGCAGCATTTACCCAACCGCCCAAAACCAACGCGGCGACACAAATCCCAATTCTCATTCCGTTACTCCCCGGTAGAATTTGCGCTGCCTAGGTCTTAGCATGGCAAACCAAGAGCGAGGTATTATGACGCGAGGAAGGTGGCTACCTAATGTTATGCGATAGCCATAAGATTAATTAAGAGATATGTATGAGTAAGATAATTGTTAAGGAGAGGAGGAAGTATTCCCCCTCTCCTTAACAATTTAGGAAACCAGCGGACGCTACTGTTTACTTAAGCGAGGCCTTGATGCGGCCCCAAGAGTCTTCTTCGACCGCCGTGCCACCGGCACCGACCAAGCGACCATCGACGAAGCGCTCGGCAAAGCGCCAAGTCGCAGCCTGACCAGACAAGGTGTGAAAAGCGCGGTAATCGCTCGGAGCCTCATCCATGTCCTGAGCCGAAATCTGGAAACCAATGATCTTGCCGTCGAACAACGGCGAAGCTACGCTGTCGTCTGGGCTGTTCCAGATTAGGTCGTCGAAAGGCGTGACGAAGAACTCAATGATTGTGGTAGTTGGCCCGTCACCAGTCGAACCGCCGCCGCCATCAGCGTAGGGCAACGCGTTGACCCACTCGGTGCCTTTGCCCAGATAGCCAACGTGGCGGCCGTCAGGAGTATCACCGATAGCCACGTACTGCTGAGCCGTGCGGTTGTTATTCAGATCCTTCTCTTCGTCGGTCCAGTTCTCATCGGCCGAACCAGTGTAATCGCCACCAGTGTGGTCGCCATCAAGCATGAACTCAATGGCATCTTGCCTCCACAGGCTACCCAAGTCACCACCAGCGTACTCGTTGATGTAGATGTTGTCGATGCGCTCCATGCCCATCCAGATGGTACCGGCATTGCCATTCCAAGCCAGCCAAATGCGATAGTCTAGGTCCGCCGGATCGTACTGGGCACCGTCGCCCACAGTCGGATCCTGAAAGAAATCAGTGGTGACCAGCGAAGCATCACCAACTACATCTTCCCAGTCGGCTATGCTGGCGTCGCGCAGGTCGATATCGGCCAGATCAGCTTCGGGGAGCTCAAAGAGCAGGTAAACCTGTTCACCAATATGCGCACTGGCACCGCTCGTCAGGCCCAAAATTAGGCCCATAGCCAAAAGGCCATATAGACGTTTCATAAGCTACAACTCCTTCCCTCTTTCGGGAGTGTGGTGGTTTGGGGCAGAGACCTTTTCGGCTCGATCTCCATACGCCTCCGTAGGTCTGCTTTCCCCGCGTAGAAAATTATGCCCACTAACAATCGACATCCGATCCGATCTTTCCTGACCAACCGGAAGCCGCTGTAGAGGGCTTTTAATCGGTGCAATATAGGAAATTCCCCTCTATGCTGCAAGTGTTTATTGCTGTGTCTAGCCTGTCGTCATACCCCCGACGAGAAATATCGGTCCGTAGCAAGGTACACTTATTGAGAATCTCCGGTACCAGCATCATCAGCAGCACTATCGCTGGCGCTATCGACAGTGTCGTCAGCACGACCTTCAGCGCTTTCTTCGTCCTTATCTTGCCGAAAGCGAATATGCTTCACATCGTGCATACCAATCGCAAATGGACTCGAACCCACGACGCCCGTAAAGGCCCGGTTGACGCGCTCGAAATAGCTCTTGTCGGTCTCGCCCGAAAGGCGTACTAGGCTCGCTTCGACCGTGCCCATAACGGTTTTCCCCGACCAGTAGGTCGCCGTTATCGGCCTGAACTCGTCACCCGTCCCACCGTCTGCAAAGTCAATCCGCGCCACCTTGTCTAGGGGAATAAAGCGCTTGTTGCGGCCCCTGAAAAAGTCGAGCCGCTGCTTGCCGTGATAGCGCAAATTTTCCACCTCAAAGCGCCTGCCATTCATCGTAATGATCGTGGCCTTGAGAATTTTTTCCTCGGGTGGTTCCTCGCCGACGGGGTGGCGCAAGACAATCTCTTGCACATCACTGGCGAGAATGAAAAACGGCCCCAGTTCGGTCACCCCAGAGAACCGACGACCACTACTTCCACCGCCAACCGCATCTTGGTGAGGCGAAGCAGAACCACCAGTCACCATCAAGCCCGCTTCTTGAACACCGTTGCGGAACACAAGCACGACGCGCTGCTCCTCGTCGCTGCGTTCCCCTTCAAAGCGCAACCGATCTACCTTAACCAGTTCCACCAACCTACGCTGCCCTTGGACGTAGATTTCCAAATCCTGACGCCCCTGAAAGGTGAACTTATCTACTTGGTGCTGATTTCCGTAGCGATCGATGACGGTCGCCTTGAGAGCGGAAGTAGCAGCTCCACTGGCCGATACCCATAGCGCGGCCAAGAGTGCAATTCCACCCCATAGTACTTTGCGCTTCATGGCATTACTCCACGATAAGCGATCAGCCTAAGGCTGTGCGTCCCCTTCGCCCCCGCTTTCGCCCGGTTGTGCCGGCGAGGGAGGCGGTCCGATGAGAATGTTCTGGGTCTGTCCCATGCTGATCTGTACGGGCCTGATTTCGTCCAAACCAGTGGGAGAATTTTCAATCCGCACTTTGTACTCGCCCACTGGCATGATAAAGTAGCGCACTTCTGTTGAGGTCATGCCTCGGCCCAACATAGTCCGCAAATTGTAGTCAAAAATTAGGAACGGCACCTGACTGCGGCCCTGCGCATCGGAAAAAATGACCTGAAAACGACCGATGGGTATGGTCGCGTACATTTCCTGTCCCATCAGGACATCGACTTCTTTCTCAACGCTGTCGTCAATATCCGTATTGACCACAATGGTATATCTGCCAGGGTCGAGATCGACAAATTGCGGCAGAGAACGGTAGCCGGTCTCGTATCCTATGGGCGAACTCGCAGCCATACGCGGCGATTCCGAGTGAACTTCCTCGCCAGTCTCTCCGTCGAGGACATAATAATTGACCTCGTTGATTCCGCCCATCTCCAACATGAGCCGCCCCTTGCCCTCGGGAATGGGCGGGAGACCATAACCGCCTCCACCTCCGCTACCTCCGGTGGTGGCACAGCCAGCCACAACGGCTGCTATACCGACCAGAAACCAATTTCGCACCTGTGTGTATTCGATTTTCGACGCCATCTTTCCCTCCTTGGGACGAGCTGTAGAAAACGGGTACCTACCTAAGAGCCATAATATATAGGCCCTCGGCTGCTGTCAACTATTCGCCGTCAGCTGCAAGAGATACGAGGATGAAGTGCCGGTCCTGTCTTGGCTGCCGGTTAACGAAGCGCATGAACTCTGCTCTGTCGTGCCACTGACGCGGGTGCGCTGAAGGGATCGTCACGCCTCGACGCAATAGATCCTGCCAAAAAGACTCGTTTCCCACAACAAAACCAGCCGCTACGAGGAAATAGTCCGCGCCCTCGGCCGCGAGGCTGTCGAGCCGATCGGGCGCAAATTGGTCCGGGGTTATTTGCCATCCCTTGCGATGGCAGTAATAGAGCAAGGTTGGACTTTGCGACCGGTGCGGTACCCCGGTGTTTTCGTCCTCGTCGCCGATGACTAACAGCGCATCCTGCGGCAACTTGGCGTCGAGTACCCGCCCCACCAAGTGGCAGCTTTGGTAGTAGTTGTGCCAATTATTGGGCTGCGCGTAATACGGTCCAACCGCCCAAGCACTGTAGGCGGTGACCCCAACGACCAGCGTACATACTAACACGACGCGCCAGTAGTGCGTCCAGTTCCTCACGAACCGACACCACCCCGCCGCTGCGGTATCTGCCCTAATAATGGCTTCAAGCACCCGTCCAGCTAGAAGGGCCCCAACCGGAGCAAAGGGTAGTTGGTAGTAATGTAGCCTGCGATTGCCCTCAGGGACGACAAAGACATAGAGCACCAGCCCTCCCATCCACACCCAGAGCGTCCACTCGCGCCGTTGGCTAGGCGCTAGGGCGAGTCCAGCCAAAACTAGGATCACCCCTGCAGGCGTATAGACGCTGTGCCAGAAGCGCTCCAACAGCGTCAGATAGAAATCAACTGTAAAAAGTAGGCTGCGATCCCATTTGTCATAGCCGTAGCGATTCCAGATACCAAACGTCAGGCCGGTCTCCTCAAAGAGCAGGCTGGCGTGCCAGTACCAGAGCACGGCGGGTGCCAAGGTCAGCACTAGGTAGAGCCAAAGCACAGGCTTGAAGGCGAAGCGCCACCCCCAGCGCAGCCAAGCTAAGGCGACCAGCGGGAAACCGAGATAGAGGGTAGGTATTTTGACGAGAAAACACAGGGAGGCCAACAGGACAGCCAGCGCGAAGTCCCATCGGCGGCGGCTGTCAATCCACCGAGCGAAAGCCCAAAGCGACCCCACGCTCAACAGGATCATCAGTGCCTCGGGCATAAAGGTGCGCCCGTAGTAGATGCTCATGGGAAAAAGCAAATAGAGCAGCGCCGCTAGTAACGCACCCAGTCGCCCCATGCCCAATCGCAGGCCCAGCCAATAGATCAGCGCCGCCGCTGCCGTCGAGCACAGCGCCGCCACGAGCCGCCCGAGCCACTCATAGGAACCGTCGGCAACAGCGTAAAGCAGGGCAACGACGAAGGGGTATAGCGGAAAATTTGTCTCCACATACCCAGGAGTGATACCGCGCCAATCGACGCGCGGATAGAAGAGCGAATACCCTTCTTCGTAAAAATTGCGGGCTATAGCGGCCGTGTCCGTCTGACGCCAAGCCTGCTTGTCAGTCAGGGGATCTTGCAGGTTTACAAGCCGTAGAGCCAGCCCTAGGGCGAGGACGATATAAAGATAAAAAGCGCCCTTAGCCCCCTTCGTTTGCATGTCGGATCAGTAGGGACGCCAGCTCGGCGACATATCGTCGCGGTCGTCGTTGTCGGTCAGGTTGATGGGCATCAGCGGCGGCGCGTCCATCTCGTCCAGGTCGAATCCAGCCGTTCCGATCAAGTAAATGTCGTATTCGTCGTCACCCATCTTACCCGCATACGCTAGTCCCTTGCCATCGGGCGAAAAGACCGGCTCTTGTTCATAGGTCTTCTCGGCAATGGAGATGCGGGTCTTCCCTTGCCCGTCGGCCCGCATGAGCATCAGCTCCTGGCCGCCAAATTCCTCCGAATTGTAAACCAAGCGGTCGCCTTTGGGAGAAAACGACGCGAACCAGTCGAGCTTGCGCCGATTCTCGGTGAGGCGAGTCCGATTCGACCCGTCGAGCTCGATGAGGTAAATCTCGTCGTTGTCGTCGAAGGCCGAAGAAGTAAAGGCGATGCGGCGGCCATCGGGCGAAAACGAAGGCTCGCGGCCTTGGACCAGCTTGCGCGGGTTGGACCCGTCGGCGGCCATGAGCCAAACGGCCTTGTCGCCATCGCGCTCGCTGACGAAGGCGATCGTCTCGCTGTCGGGCGAAAAAACGCCGCGCTGGTCGCGCTCGGGATGTTCGGTTAAGCGCACGACATTAGAGCTATCGGCATCCATGACGTAGAGGTCGATGTTGCTCATCACGTCGCCGCGAGTGAAAAGTATCTTCTTCCCGTCGGGCGACCAAGAGGGATGCTGCTCGGGTTCAGGGGTGTGGGTTAGTTGCTGGCGATCGCTGCCATCGGCCTTGATAATAAACAAGTCCCAGTTGCGGACGTTTTTCTTGGTCGAGGCGTAGAGGATCGTGCCCTCGCGTTTGAAAGGAGCATTGCTGCTAGCGGGAATGTCGAAGATCGCCTCGTAGGTCCGCACACCCCATAGTGGCGGCGATTCCACTTGCAAGACCTTGTTACCCAGATAATCCCCCACGGCGACACTGACGGCGTACGCACCACCGCCCAATTCGATTTTGCTATCCGGCTCGGGCAGGATGTAGGTTCCGGCTTTGACCAAGTGGTTGAATTTGTATTGGACGTCATTGGCGTCTAGGCGTACTAATTGGCCGTTCCCGCCCTTGATTTCGATTTTAACTTGATTCGAGCCGCAACCTGCGACCGCGACAGCTAAAACCAGTGTAAATAGCTTGAACATGTATTCTCCTTGCTGAGTTATTGCACACCCGGCCCATCAGGCCAAGCCACTGAGCATCCGCAGGCGATTGCTGAGATGATCCATCAACTCGTTGGTATTGGCAAAGGAATCGGCGTAGAGCGGTTCGTCAACCCGAAAGTACACCCGAGCCCCGGGCCGAGCATAGCTATCGTATTCCAAGCCGATGGGGATCAGCGGCACGCGCACCCCCAACCGCTCCTCGGCCTGTACCAGATGCTCGACCACTCCCTTTTGCAGCGGCCCCAGCCCGTCTCGACAGCGCGTGCCTTCCGGGTGCGAGACGACCAATTCCCCGTACTGGTACAGCCCGTCTAGATAGTCTTGCATCCGCTGGTTGGCCACGCGGGCCCGCTGAATCTCGGCGCGGCGCTGCTCCCGGTCTGCGATCCGCCTAATGTCTTTGGGCCTCTCCACTTTGATCCCACCCGACCACTCCAGTATCCCCCACAGGCCAACCTTCATAACGTAGTTGGCATAGCGCCGGGTAATCCTGTACAGCAAGACCCCTTCGACCAGAATGTCGCGGTACGCGCAGTGTTTGGGTAAAATCAGGGCTGGCCCCTCGCGCGGCAGATTGCGACCGCCTTCGACCGCCAAGCGGTGATACCGCATGGCACCTGCTGCGAGCAAGCGAGCACCGCAGGCGAGGACGTCTACGCGCTTGATGGAAAAGTCTCTATGCTCAGGCTCTACGGACATGGGCCTATTTGAACAAGTCCTTTACCTTGCCCCAAGTGCTTTCGTCCACTTCCGTAGCCAAGGGTTGCAGCAGATCTTGCCCCGATCCAGCTAAGTACAAAGCTCCCTCGGAATCTACGGCCGCAAAATAATCCCCGGCGGCATCCAGCCGCGCTTTGATGTAGGCGGGCACCTCTGGGGACTGCGCGGCCAGCGCTGCTGACCACAGGGTCAGACCCTCGATAGCTGGCACTTGTCCTTCGCGGGTAATGGCGACAAACCGCTGCTCGGCATCTTGAGTACCCAACTGCTGCCATAGCTGCAAGACCCGCTGGCGCTGCGGGGCTCTATCGGGCGAGAAGACGTAGAATACGCGGCTGTCTTCCGGCAAAGCCTGGATCTCGTTGCTGCTAGTTCCACTCGCTGCGACCAGCAGCAGGACCAATCCCGCCATCCATGTCGTTCGTAGTGCGTTCATAGCGACCTTACTCGGCGCGAATTCCGTAGTCCTTTTGCACGGCGTTTTCCCCTTGGAGAATCCTCACCAGCGACAGGTGTTGGCTGAGCACCTGTTCGACTTGCACGACGCCGACCCGGCGCGGCAGGGACATTCCCAACACCTCGCCGGTATCCGGGTCTTTCAGCTCCCGCCCCTTGTCCCACACGCCGTACTTGTTGCCTTTCTGCACTGAATCAGCTAATCCCACGTTAATATAAGCGCTCAACCGCACTAGCACAGATTGGCCGTTTTCCTTTGTATCAGCCTGCACAGTATCAGCCACCACCTCGATGATTTTCGGCTCGGAGACCTTGAGTGCAGCCGGGGGTTGAATGAGGCTGTCCAGCCCGGCGGCCAAGTGGTCCAGACATCGGCCCACCGATTTGCCCAGCAAAGTGTTGTGGAATTCCTCGCTGCCCCACTCCATTTGCCCCAAAAAGAAGTACTCCTTTTCCAGCGGCACATACGCCGCGGGATTGGTAACCCCATAACGCTTGCTATCCTCAGCGACTTCCCGCATCACCTCGCCGGCTGCTTCTCCATCGATGACCTTATAGGGATACAGCCGCACCGTGGTCAAGCCCTGATAGCTGCGATAGCCGCCGATGGGCACGGTAGCGCGGAAGCGCTTCATGCTCATCTCGTCGATCTGCCCCAAGACGACGTAGTCAGCTTCTACCTCGCGGCCAATGGCCAAGGCGCGCCCGACATCGAGCTTGCCCTGCAATTCTTTCTTTTTTAATCGCACGAGCGCTGAATCAATAGACACAGTGCTGAAAAAGGCACTGCCGCGCAGCGAATCGGCCAAACCACGAGGCATGGCCGAGTATATGTCCCACTCTCCCTTGTATTTCGACTTGTCGCGAAAGGGCATGAACAGCAGCCGCTGCTTCAGCCCCTCCGAAATGGTGCTGTCGTTGACCATCGTTTCCTTTGAGGCCCCCTCCTCTTCCTTTTGATCGCCTAACCCCATAATCGGCACCACAGCCGCCCCTCCGTCTGCCCCCCAGTACAGCGCGGCCAGCAAAGCAAATCCCCCTCGCAAAAACCACCTGTGTCTATCGGACATCAGCGCCCTCCTTTGGTTTGCGTGAGCACGTAAGGGCCTTGGGGCACGACCGCTAAGCGCGCCCCGGCTCCGTGCCGCTCCAGCGCCGCGGCTAGCCCGTGCTCCACAGAGGGAATGACCTCGACCCACACCTTGTCGCGGTACTGAGGATCAATGCCCTCCGAGTAGAACATGACCTCGGCCTTATCGAGCACCTTGCACAACTCCTGCAACTGCCATTGGTCGATAGCGAAGAAATCGGGATCCGCAAGGCGGTCCGCGAATTCGGCGGCACCGGATGCGCCGAGCAGCATCTCCGCAAACTCAGGACTACCCAAACCTTCGGCGCAGCGCGCGGCAATAAGGATCGTCCCGCCCTCTTTGACGATGGGCAATACCGCCGTCAGGCCCTTGACAGCTTGATAAAACGTCAGGTCGAGCGGCCAGCCAGCACTGCTAGTAATCGCAATGTCAACCGGCTCGTCAACCAAGACACCATTCTGCTGCTCGACAAAGCGAGCCCCTTCGGCATGGGCCTTTTCTAGGTCACCGCAAAACAGGCCGGTGATCTGTCGCTGGTCGTTCATAGCTACATTAAATGTAAAATCAACGCCAGCGCGTTGCGCCACTTCAAGGGCTTGGCGGTGAAAGGGATTGCCCTCAATGGAACCTTCGCACGCCCGGGGGTGGCTCAACAGCTCGGGGCCGTGTAGGACGCGCATCGTCTCAATGCCCATCAAGCCCGGGCAAATGGCCTTGCGGCCACCCGAGTACCCAGCCATCAAGTGCGGCTCGATCAGCGAGGTGGCGATTTTCAGGTCGGCCTCCACGTAGAGCGCAGCGATCCATATTGGAGCACCACCGGAGGTTTCCCCTAGATACGTCAAGGTCTCGCGGCGACGGGCCGTGTGGTTGACGATGCGATAGTTGCGGGCGATGTCGGCCCCGACGAGCTGGACCAATTCCTCGCCTTCGTTGGGCCGATGCAGACCGGTGCCGACCAATAGAGTAATGTCCTCGCGAGCGATGCCTTCTTCTTCGAGAATCCGCAGCATCGGCGGCAGAATGACGGCGTTGGGGACCGGGCGGGTAATATCGGCAATAACTATGCAGGCGTTTTTGCGTCCCCGCGCCAGCCGCCGCAAGGATGGAGTCCCTATCGGGCGAGCCAAAGCATGATCTATCCGCTCCTCGATCCGGTCGAGCCCCTCACTCGGAATCATCTGTAACACTTCGGCCGAATCGGGCACTTCGATTTTGAGGCCGTCGCGGCCATAATCGAGCTTTACTTTCATTAATATATACCTAGGCCAATTTGTCCTCGAGATACGCGCGAAACGCCGCGCCGAACTCCTGGTCGGCCAAGGCGAAATCCGCGAAGGCCCGATAGTACGTGAGCGGCGTTCCTATATCGTAGCGCACCTCGTCGCTTGCAAGACGTGTGCAGCGGACCTCGGCCCCGCGCTGGATCAGGACGCGGATGGCATCGGTCAACCACAACTCGCCGCCAACTCCAGGCTCAATCTCATCAATGGCGGCGAAAATCTCCGGTGAAAAAATATAGCGGGCCGCAACTGCAAGACAACTCGGCGCGACTTCCACCGGCGGTTTTTCAACGATATCGGCGATGGCAAACTCGTCGTCGGCCGCGCCTTGAGGTGTAACTACTCCGTACTTGTAGGTCTCTTCGCGCGGCACTTCCCATACGGCAATGGTAGCGGCCGCACCCCGCTGGACGTGCGCTTGCATCATCCGACCGACCACGCCTGGCACCCGCGGCGAGGTGACGATCGTGTCGCCAAACCCCACCACAAACGACTCGTCGCCGACGAATTCCCGCGCCTGACGCACAGCATCGGCATTGCCGGAAGGACGCCGCTGCCGCACATAGTAGAATTCAACGCCCTTGGCCGCGTAGTCAACCTCCCCGATCGCGCTATCGCCCAAGCGCGCCGTGAGTTCGGGATCGTCGTCGAAGTGATCCTCAATCGAGCGCTTCTTGCGGCCCGTTACAAAGAGAAATTTGTCCAATCCCCCACGTACTGCACGACTGGCTTGCAACCAACGGGTAGCATCTCCTTGGGTTGGGACTTAGTCGCCGGCAGTAGGCGGGTGCCCAAACCCGCTACGGGGAACACAGCTTTGCGAATCGGCACGATTTCTTTTTATTTTAAGTTTAAGAGAATCAAGGACATAACTATAAAATAGCACCTAGTGAAAATAGGGTGTAAGAGGTGCTAAATCAAGCCCGGCCTGCCCGCTCTTGCGCCGCCAATCCCATGTTCGACTTGGCCCCAACTCGCCTGCGTACCCTCGTGGAAGCGTTTCCCGCGCTACGCATCGGCGTAGTCGGCGACTTTTTCCTCGACTCCTACCTCGAATGCGACCGCACCCTCGACGAAAAGTCGCTGGAGACCGGCAAGACCTGCTATCAGGTGATCGGCTACCGCCGCCAACCCGGGGCCGCCGGCAATGTCGCCGCCAACTTGCGTGCCCTCGGCGTGGGTGCGGTCGAGGCCGTGGGCTATTGCGGCGACGATGGCGAAGGCTACGAACTGCGGCGAGCCATGCGTCGGCTGGGCTTAGACTTGACGGGGTTTCTCACCGCTCCGGGCCGCTTGACTCCGACCTATGGCAAGCCCTACTACGTCGATAGCGGCCAGCGCGGTCGGCCCGTCCTTGAGGAACTGGAGCGGCTCGATATTAAAAACCGCCGTCCGACCCCGATCAATATCCAACGCGCGCTCATCGACCACGTCCGCCAGCGCCTGAACCACTGGGACGGGCTCGTGCTCATCGACCAAGTCGCCGAAGCCAATTGCGGCATCCTCACCACGCGCGTGCGCCGCGCCATTGCCGCCGCGCTCGGCTCCCAACCCAAGCTCGTGGTCCTCGCCGATTCGCGCACGCGCATTGGGCTCTTTAAGCACGCCATTCTCAAACCCAACCAGCGCGAGGCTTGGGCTGCGCTTGGCGGCCAAGGGAGCTTGGCGCTCAAGACCGCGCGCCACCACGCCCGCGTACTCAGCAACCATACTGGTCGCCCGATATTTCTAACGCTTGGCAATAGGGGGATACTAGTAGCCGACGGCAACGCAGTAGAGCACGTGCCAGCCGTGTGCCTCACCTCACCCGTTGACCCGGTCGGCACCGGGGACACTTGTGCAGCCGCCCTCAGCGCGGCTTTGGCAGCGGGTGCCGAACTGACGGAAGCGGCGGCGGTAGCCTGCTTGGCCGCGTCAATTACCGCTCAGCAGGTTGGCACGACTGGCACGGCCTCGCCAATCGAGTTAAGCCGCCGCTTGCACCAGTTGCGGCACAGCTAGGATGCGTAGGTCTGTTCGACGACCGTGCTATACCGCTCGATGATCGCCTTAGGCACGATTTTCTTCAGGCCCTTGGTCAAGGTCCCGGCGTCCTCGCTCAGCGGCTCGGGCAAGAGCGCGACGCGCTGCGGCCGCTGATAGCTCGGCAGGCCGGCGGCCGTGGCCTCGGCGAGGAACCCTTCGCGGATCCGCTCGCCCAAGCTCGGATGCGTACGCAGGGCGTCCTCGTCCTCTAGCGGCAACCCGTCAATGCCGCTGTTTTTTGCTTCCTCCACATCCACCGTCACCAACGGCAGCGGGTAGCCGCGCTGCTGGTCGCCGTACACGAGCACGTGCTCGACTAAGGACACTCGGGCGAAAATCCGCTCCAAGGCTTCGGGATTGACGAACTCGCCATTGCGCAGCTTGAACTGCCGGCCAACCCGCCCGTGGAACGAAAGAAAGCCCTCGTCATCCATGCTGAACAAATCGCCGGTCCGATACCAGATCTGGCCGTCCTCCTCCACTAGCACTTGCTCGGTCTGCTCGGGGTCGTGCAAATACCCACGCATGACATTGGGGCCACTGGTCCACAACTCCCCGATCTGATCGCCACTGGGCCGACACTCGTCCTGTGCCGGATCGTTGTAGCCGATTTCCGACCCATCTTCGGCCACGATCTTCACCGCCTGTAACGGCCTTCCCACCGTGCCGCTTTTGCGCCCTTCGAGATGGTTAGCGGCAATCAGCGGCGCGCACTCAGTCGTGCCGTAGCCCTCGTACGTGGTGATGTCGAGCACTTCGTGAAAGAAGTCCAATGCCTTGGGATCGGCCTTGGCCGAACCGACGATCAAAAGCTCTAGATGGGGCCCGACCCGCGTGGCGAGCTGAGCGCGAATTTTGCCGACTATTGAAAGACCTATGGCCGCCAAAAAGAGCTTGTCGCCCAGCCCAGCCTCGCCGCGCGCCAATCGCTCCTTGGCCGCAACCGAGCGCTGAATCAAGCCCCCCTTGAGGCCGCCGGCGTCTATTTCTTTGCGCACATTGCCGT
>JAGWBY010000164.1:0-4775 GCA_021295675.1 Candidatus Latescibacterota bacterium
TGACAACGGAAGCTACACAAATGGGGGTATCTCTCGCTGAGTACGTCTTACGTCTTCTCTCCGCTAGGTCGTCTGTTGGGGCTGCGCCAGCCACGGGTGCAGAATTGGTCGCCTATTGGCAACGCGAGGGGCTCCTTGGCACGCGGTCTCGTACCACCGATAGCCAAGCACTCGCCCGTCAACTCCGCCATAAGGCAGAAAAACGGATACGGGAATAGTCTTTGTATCTCCTCGATACCGACATACTTATTGACATTCAGCGCAAGCATGCTCCAGCACTGACTTGGTTTGCCGATCTGACCGAACTTCCCGCTGTACCTGGATTCGTGATTATGGAACTGATTCAGGACGCTCAAAATGCTGGGCAGGTTCGGCGGGCGTTGAAATTAGTCGCACCCTTGCCGATGGTGTGGCCTACCGCTGCTGACTGCCAACGCGCCTTGACTGATTTTACGTCCTATCACCTCTCACATAACCTAGGCTTGTTGGATGCCTTAATTGCATCCTGTGCGATTGGTTCGTCAATGACTCTGTGTACCTTCAACGTCAAGCATTATCGGATAGTGCCCGGTCTTGATGTGGTCCAGCCCTACGCCCGGTGAGCTTACCCTCATCTCTTGAATTTTGGCGATCATTCGCAGGGCCGTTATACTATCCGCGCACCGGACAAGTTACCGGCGCGTCTCTATACGCCAACGAGGAACCATCATGCCCGCTGAAACCTACGGTATTCTGCTGGTCAGCTTCAGCAAACACAGCCACCAGCAGCACTTCATCCCCCTATATCAGGCCCATCCCCGCCTGCGCATCATCGGCGTCGCCGACTATCCCGACATCGACCCGGACTTGCGCGCCTACAATCAGCAATGGGCAGGCCAACTCGGCGTCCCCTACTCAGAGGATCTCGACAAGTCCATCGCCGACCCAGCCGTCGACATTGTCAGCGTCGGCTGCGAGATCGAACGGCGGTCTGCGCTCATCGTCCGCGCTGCCGAGGCCGGCAAGCACCTGTGGATCGATAAGTTTCCCGGGGCCACCCTCGCCGAGTCCGAGGCGTCCGCAGTCGCGGTCGAACGCACCGGCGTCCGCGCGATCATCCCCGGCTACGCCTACGGCACCCTCGCCCAGCACACCCGCCAAGTCCTCGCCAGCGTTCACGTCGATGTGATGTTCGGCAAGGGCTGGCCTCGCCCGATAACCCAACGCCGCGCTTTTGTCGCACCCAATGGCCGGTGGAAATACCCCGATATCAAAAGAGAGTTACTGACAGTGGGCGCATACGCCGTCGGCCTAATCCAAGAATGCCTCGGCCCCATCCGCCACGTCGTCGGCCACGCTGGGGCCTTTTTCTTTCCAGAACACGGTGCCCACGGCTGCGACGATTTTGGCACGCTGACCATGACCGATGACGACGGCCGCGTGGCGACCTTGTGCGGCGGGCGTATTGGCACGGCCTCCCATCCCCAAGGCGGACCGTCGCGCGCGTACCTAATCGGCACCCGCCAGAGCGCCACCATCGACGCGAAAAGACCGGCGTTGGACGCTTATCTGCGCGACTACAGCACCGGCTACGACTATCGGCCCGATCCCCAAGATCCCATGCAGTGGCACGGAGGCCCGCCCGTCCCAACCGCAGCCCTATCCGAGGACACAGCGGGCCTAGCAGCCGGACTCGACGATTTGGTCGCCGCCATTGACGACGACCGCCCGACCCGCTATGGCGTGCGCCAAGCGCGGGATTTGATGGAAATTATTCTCGCTGGCTACCGCGCCGTCGAGTGCAACGCGGCCATTGACCTGCCGTTGGAGCAACAGCTATGACTATCGCCCTCAGCGCCCATCCCGCCCTCAACCCACTCGTCGACCAACTCGCCGATGCCCTGCCGATCAAGGGCCTGTACTATCCAGCGCGTCGGAACCCCGACACCGACCTGCCCTTTTTTAGCGACTTGCCAGCCATGCTCCAAGCAACCAGCCCCCGCGTCTGCGCCTTCCTCTCGCCTTATGCAGACCTCCACAACGATGTCCACACCTGCCTCCAAGCCGGCGTCGCCGTCCTCTGCGCCGGGCCAGTGCCCAAAGCCGACCAGCCCATCGCCAGCGGCGGCATCCATCGCGGATCGCCCCTGTTTGCCAAGGCGCTCCAGCAGCGGCGCGATCCTTCGTTTGCCGAGCCGGTCTATCTGCGCCTCGTAGCCGGCGTCCAAGAGCCGGGATTGCTGCCAGCGTGGTGGGCCGTCTGTCGCCAGCTAGCCTTTGCCAGCGACCTGCTGGGCGAGACCCCAGCCCAGGTACATCTTTGCGCCAACCGCCACGGCCGCGCCTACCAAGTAGTGTTGACCGCCACGGCTCCCAGCGGCGCGGCGATTCAGCTAGTCGTCGCTCCCCAGTCGGCACTCGCCGAATTGACCTTGCTAGGCCGGGGCGGCGTAATCTCAGCCAGCGCCGCGCAGAGCGGAATTACCCTAGCCAACTCCAAGGGAACCCACGTCGTACCCGACGCGGCAACTCCCCCGGCTGAACTAGCGTGGTTACGCGATTTTTTGGAAAAAGAGAATTCGCCGAGCGAACACTCAGGCGACAGCGGCCAAGCTCTGCTCAGCGGCCTGCGGCGGGCACTGAGGACGCGCCAGCCGGTTTTGGTCAATCTCTAACGCGAAACTCCGTCAACAAGCCCTCGGCTTGCTGCTTGGCTTGGATAGCCGACGCCTCTTTTACATGCTCGTATCCGCGAATGCCGTCCGGCAATTCGGCGATTTCCACGGCTAGCCCATAGCTCTCTTCGGCCAGTGCTGGCAAGACTTCTTCGATCAATCCGCAGTACCAGCCAATCAGTTCGCGTTCCAAGCGCCGCCCGGCTGTGTGCCCGAAGAGGTCGAAGGCCGTACCGCGCAATCCCTTTAGCCGACTCAGCAGCACCAGCGCCGGACGCAGACCCTTGCCAAAGCCGATCTTGCCCTTGAGCAAGCGCCGCATCGTGGGCGGATGCAGTTGCCGGACGATTTCCACCTCCCCGTCGAACAGGGTGCGCATCCGCTCTTCGCTGCCGTTGCGCGTCGCCAACCGCGCGACCTCGTATTCGTCCTTGTACGCCATCAGCTTGTACAAACTGCAAGCCCTGTGACAACCCCCGATCAACTTCCCACACTTGGCGCACAAAGCCCAAATAGCTCTGAGCATAGGCAACGTCCTGATACGCGCACAACTCGGCCAGCCGCACCCCCAATTCCTTCTGCCCTTCCGCATTCAAACCCGCCAACGCGGCCAAACCTTCGTCGAGCAGCGCCCGCGCCGCCGCGTCAGGTGCTAGCCGTTCCTTTACCTCAGCCAACGTTTGGGCCGCGGACACTTGCTGAGTTCCTAACGCCCGCTCCACTCGCGCCGGGTCGGCCACGGCCAAGCGCCCCCAGCGAAAAGCCTGCACGTTGTTTTCCACGGCCTGCCCGTTTAGGACAATGGCTTGCTCAATGGAGGCCGCTTGTAGGCCTGATACGCAGCACCCAACAGGAGCATGTTGGCAAAAATCGTATCCGAGAACAGCCGCTCGGCCAGCCAGTAGGTATCGAGGTAGATGTTGTCCTTGCTCGTGCAGCGGTCAATCAGGGCGCGCAGTTGGGCCGCGTCGGGAAAAGGCTGCATGCGCGGGTTGCGATTCATCTCCGCATTGGCGATTTCAGCGGTGCTGACGAAGGCGCGAGTGCGCTCGGGCGCGGCGTATTTGAGGTTGTCCGGCTCGGATGCCCGCAGCAGATCAAACCCCAAGTACAGATCGACTTCCCCCGGGAAGAGGCGGTTAAACACAGGCTGCTCGGCAGAGCTTATCACAATCGGCGCTTCGACCGGCCCGCCCTTTTGCGCCAAGCCGGTGTTGTTGGACAAATACACGTATTTGCCCTCCATCATGGCCGCGTACGCAATGAGATGGGAAATCGTCACCACGCCCGTCCCGCCCCGTCCCATAGCAAAGATCGCGCACTCCGGCGGCTCTGGCAACTCGTCCAAAGGCTCTGGGCGGCGGCGGCGCAAGCGCGTGCCCTTGGCCGGCTTGACCACGGCAAAGGACGGGCACTCGCCGTCGATGCACAGCCCGTCTTGGGCGCACTGGGCCTGCCGCACCTGCGTCTTGTCGCCAAACTCAGTCGCCACGCTGTAGAGCGCGGCGCAGCCTTCGGACTGGGCATAACAGTCACCGCAGCCCTCACAAATATCCTCGTCGATGAGCACGTATTCGTCGGGCGTCAAACCCTGGCGACGACGACGGCGGCCTTTCTCGGTGGCACATTCCTTGTCGAGGATGAGCACAGTCGTCCCGGCAATTTCCTTGAACTGTTCGAGGGCGGCGGCGTGGCGCTCTAGGCCGAAAACCTCGATCCGCTCCCCATCCAAGTGGCGGTAGCGCACGGGATCCTCGCTGACGATCCCCACCTTCACTACCCCCAATCCCAAAAGCTCCTGCACAACATCCGACACCGGCCGCTGTCCCCCAGGCGTCTGCCCACCGGTGAGCGCGACCGCCCCATTAAAAAGCAGCAGGAAGGTGATGTTCACTTCGCCTTGGACGCAGCTTTGAATCGCGCCGCGGCCGCTGTGGAAATAGCTTCCGTCGCCCAAGTATTGGTAAATGTGCTGATTGCCGTTGAAGGGTGCCCAGCCGCTGTAAATGGACCCACCAGCCCCCATCGTGGGAATGTAGAGCACGCCGGAATCGTAGGCTTCAATCGCCCGGATGGAGGAGCAGCCAATGGCCCCCCCAGGCTTTTCGTGCAAGTCGCGGA
>JAGWBY010000164.1:4791-10961 GCA_021295675.1 Candidatus Latescibacterota bacterium
TACGGTCGGATAGGTGCGGTCGAGCACGCGCTGCAATTCGGCGAGACGCTCGGGGGCCGCCCCCAGACGCGGCCCGAGCCTGAGCGCCAATTCCTCGGGATCGACTTCGCCGTGCGCCGAAATCAGCGGCTGCCCGCCCTCGTCCCACTGGCCGTACACGGCCTCTACATCCATCCCCCACAGCGCGGCTTTGACGCCCTCTTCGACAAAAGGGCCTGGCTCTTCGACCACGTAGATGTCCCGCAGACCTCGGGCGAAGGTGCGCACAATTTCGTAGTCGAGCGGATAGCTCACCGCAAGGTGCAACACCGGCACGCGCAGCCCCAAGTAGCCGAGGGCCTGCCGCACATCCGCGTAGCTTTTGCCTACAGCCACGATGCCGATCCCACCGCCTGCATCCGCATCCACAATGCGGTTGAGGTCGTTGGCGCGGATTTCCTCCACCAGTTGCTGCTGCATGGGCAACGCGCCCGTAGCCATGACGATCTGGTTGAAGCGCTTAGCAAAGGGCCGCTCGGGCAATGCGATATCTGGCCGCACACCGGCCAAGTCAACCGTGCTCGCGCCATCGCACACCGGCGTCGCCAGCTTGAGCGCAGTTACCACGCCAGCGTGGCGCGACAAGGCGACCGCATGCAGCCCCAAGCGAATGACATCTTCGATACTGGCCGGATAGAAAATCGGCACCATGCTGCTGCGCAATACCCAATCGCTGGCCCCGGGCGAGACCGAACTCTTGGAGCGGTGATCTTCTCCCGACAGCAAGACCATGGCTCCGCGTGCGCCAGTGCCGCTGAGGTTGGCCAACCACACCTCGTCGGGAATCCACATCGTGCCGTGCGCCTTGCCATACCAAAAGGCATCTAGCCCAAGATGGCGGAGGCCGCAGTTTTCTCGTTGATGCCGAACTGGTGTACCGTGCGCCCTAACTCGTTGAGCACGTCGAGTTGGGCAACGAGCTTCAGGTCCAGTCCGCCCAGCGGCGACCCTTCATAGCCGGTGAAATAGGTCTGGTTGACGTGGCCGCTGGCTTGATCGCGCTCCTGTTTCTCGCGCACGAGGCGCACAATTGCCTCCATGCCCGTGAGAAAAACCCGGCCATCGCGCTGTAGAAATTTGTCCTGAATGTCCAGTTTCATAAGAGGCTCTTGAGAGCTACTCCCTCCCGTAGCTCTTGTCCGTTATCCTATGTTATATATATAATAGATAACGCGCCGCAGACACACGCCACCCTTTAATCCACAACGTCGAGTTTAAAATGGCCGAAACGATTGACGAACTCACCATCCAGTACGAGGAAGACGGCAAGGTCTTGCGCAAAGAAGTGGCCAAGGAAGTGCTCAGCAAAGGGGCTTGGGCGACGATTATGTACCTCTACCAAGACCTCGACCGCAAAACTGGCGAGTACGGCCCACGCAAAATATCCATTCGCCGCTATCAGAAGCGCGACGGGACCTTTTCGCAGCGCAGCAAGTTCGAGGTGTCAAGCGCCGCGCAAGCGCGCGCCATCTGCAGCAAGATCCAGGACTGGTTTCCCCCAGAGTAGGCGCGCCGCTCACCCTGCTGTGCTAGCAACCTTCACCGGCACGCGATGCCAACCCGTGCGGCCATCGTACAAATCGGCCCCTGCATCAGTCCTCGGCTGCGTGTCCCCTGCACTATCCGTTGCCCGCGCAACAATCTCGTACTCGCCCGACGCCGGCAATTCCCATTCGTAGGCCCACGTGACCCAAATGTTGGGCAAGCGCTGCGTGGTAATCTGCGCCTCGCCCCAAGACCGCCCGCCATTGGTGCTGACCTTGACCGATTCGATTGTGCGCTCGCCGGCCATGGCGATCCCGTGAATAATAAAAGGGCTGCCTTCGACCCCGCGAATGGTTTGCAGCACCCTTGAAACCCCGCCGTTGTCTGGATCTTTCACATCGTCCCACACCGAGAGGGGCGCGTCAATCCGCGAGTTCACGGTCGCCACAGCATCGTCCGACCACTTGAAGGACTTGTTCTCGGGCTTGCTTTCCCAATAGCCGAGATAAACCTCGTCGATCAGCTCGATACGGGTGATCCATTTGGGCATCTTCTGGCCGTAGTGCCCGGGGTTTATCAAGCGCAGGGGAAACCCGTGCTTGGAGGGCAGCGGCTCGCCATCTCGTCGCGCAGCGCCCGCTCCAGTGGAATCGACGTGGTATAGCCATCGGAGCTGTCGCTGTAAAACTTGACTCGGATCGCCTCGCTTTTGATCCCGGCTAGGTTAAGAACCTCAGACAGCGGCGTACCCCCCCATTCGGCATTGCCCACCAATGGCCCGCCAATCCAGTTGCCAATGCACTGCATGGTCAAGACCTGCCGCTGCATGGGCAGCGCGGTAATATCCGCGTACGTCAGCCCGGTCAGGGGCTGATCCACCAACCCATCCACCACCAAGCGCCAGCTATCGGCCACTAGGCCCGGATCGTAATTGGTCCCTTTAATCGACTGGAGATAGTGCCGTGCATTGGAAGTAATCGGCGGCAGTGGTAGCGCCCCTTCCTCGGGCATCTCCTCCAGATCTATGATGTCCATGTCCGGCCCGGTGGGCATGCTTTTAAAGCGCACCTCGTTGCCGTCGCAACCCCACGCGGGGAAGATCGCAGTGGCGATAACAGCCCCGCTCGACTTGAGAAACTGACGTCTAGTTGATCTGTTCATGACAACTCCTTCAGCGAATGAGGGCTAACCCCACGCCCAACGACGACCCCGCCCCAATGTTCTCGCCCTTGAAAACCATCTTCCACAACAAGTCAATCCACAGCGGGCCAGCCACCTGTACGGCCACATTGCCACCCACTTCGGTGAAATCCCCCTCCGAGACCTGCACTACTCCGACCAGCCCACCCTCCGAGTCCGCCGCGAGCGTGTACACACTGGCGACAAAGCCCTTGGCGAACAGCCACGGACGCGGCGTGGCCCCCAACTCGACAAAATAGGACACCTGATTGGAAAACGGACCGCCGCGCAGCTTGTACCCCACCTCACCACCCGCGTAGAGCGGCAGCGGATAGAGCGACAGCCCCGCCAACAGCCGCGCCCCCTGTTCGGAATAACCAGTGCCAAGGGCCGGGTCGTAATCTCGGTTGTACCCGCTGGGGAACGCGACATCGACCTGCGGCGACAGCACTAATCTGCCCTCGGTAAGTTGGTACTTCGCGCCGAGATGCACATCGCCCAGCCCCCAAGTGATGCGCTCGACAAAGCTATCCTCAGACACCAGCCGCCCCGCGCCCGCTCGCGCAACCCGTACTCGCCGTATGCGAGGACCTGGCGGGCGCGGAACTGGTTGTCGTCCATGCCCATGGCGGCGCGTTGGCCCATGTCGTTGAAGACCTCAGCGGTCGAGTAGTGGATCCCCGAGAGCTTGGCGTAGTAGCCCCCGCGAGGCTGGCTCCAAGCTCCAGCCCAACTCTCTCCTGCCCAACACAAGGCCAACAGGCCCATTGCTAACCAACGCATTTTTTGACCCCTTTCCGCGGTGCAATCCGCTCGTAGAGTGCTAACAGTTTCTCGCCCTCGGCCTCCCAGTTAAAATGCTCTTCTGCGGCTCGCCGCGCCTGTATCCCCTTGGCCTGGGCTGCCACTGGGTCGTCGAGCAAGCACCCGATGGCGCGCGCGTGAGCGACCGGGTCACTCGGGTCGGCGAGCAGCCCCCAATCCGCGACCGCGAGAAACCTGCGTATGGAAGGTAAATCACTGGCGACTACGGGCAAACCGCAGGCGAGGTATTCAAAGAGTTTGGTCGGCACGAAGGAGGCCAAATTCTTGGGCGAGACCTGCCCCGGCACCAAGCCGATCTGGCACGCGGCGATCGCCGCCCCCAATTCATCGTACGGCACGCGCTTTTCACTGTAGTGTATCTGCTCTTCTAGCCCCCACTCGCGCCGACGGGCCTCAAACCGCTCCCGCAGCTCCTGAGAGTGAAACGACCCAACGCTCAAGAGGCGGACCTGCGGATGGGTTTTGGCCAGTTCGCGCATGATTTCGAGCAAGAACATCCCGCCCCGATCTTCGGACAGCGAGCCAATGTGGACCAGGGCGCAAGGCCCTAGCTCGCCGCAACCGGGGGAAAACCACTCCAAGCGCGGGTAGTTTTTCACCACCGCAAAAGGGCGGCTGGCAAAGCGCTCGCCTTGCTCCTCGACCACCCCGACCACGGCCGTGATAAAAAAGCGAGTGAACGCGCGTTCCCCCCAATCGACCAATCGCGCAAGGGGCCGCCGCAGCCGCTCGGGTACCCACGGCCGCACCATAGCTACCAGTGGGAAATGCTCGTGTACATCGTAGATGACTCGGCGACCGCAGAGCTTGAGCACCGCGCCCACCGGCAACAACTCGGGGTCGTGGAAGTGGAAGCAAGCGGCGTTCGCACCCAGCCCGACCCGCAGCAAGCGCCACAAGTTCAAAATCCGCTGGCCAGTCCCGCGCGCCAGCGGCACAGTCTGCACGCGCACCCCGGCCCGCTCCCCACACCACTCCTCCGGCCCTGGCCCCACCACTGTCACCGCGTAGCCCGCACGCGCCAAAGTCTGCGCTTGTTTGTAGAAAATCCGCGCGTCAAACGGGCTGTGGACATTCGTCAGGTGGTACACCTCAGGCGCAGCCAAAGAGCACCTCCCGGCTTTGCGGGCCGCAATTAAACAGCAAATCCAACACCGACATCTCAGCGACAAAACCCGCGTGACACTGGGGGTACACCGGATGTTCAAATCCGGTAAAGCGGCACTCAATGTCGGCCGCAGCAAACGCCTCCGCGTCCAAATACTCCTTCGAAGCCCCCTCCCCCGACAGGTACACCTGACAGTCGCACGCCTTGGTCATATCCACCAAACGCAAGGTCCGCTCGTCCCGCAGGTCCATCTGCGAGCTGAAGCGAATTTCGACCTCCAAGTCCAAGAGCTGCAACAGGTGGCGCAGCAGAGCCACATTTAAGTCGAGCAACTGGGTCCACGCAGTCGCGTATAAATCCTCTATGGCCGGAGCATACTCGTCGAAAAAGGGCGCGTGGCCGTAGTGCCAGCGCAGGGCTTGGCAGTGCTTGCGCCGCCAATCGCCGTCAGGCGGGATTTGCACATCGCATATCCGCTGCTGGCCCCGACCCCGAGTCAGCACCGGCACGGTCAGCCATTGCCAGCCAGAAGCCGTGCGAATGCGGTTGCGGTTGGTCAGGCTACCCCGGCTGTATTGCACGTCGTCGGCCAGGACCCACACGTCGGCTTGTCCCACCTTGTGAAACAAGCCCAGCCAAGGCAGAAAATTGGGCTGGTGTGCGGCCAGCACCCGGCTCATCAGCGCACCCACCTGAGCACGTCAAATGCCTCGGCGTACTCCACCATAATCTGCCCACCTCTGGTCCGCGCCCAGCTCCATATAAAATCCTCTTGGGTGTACGGACGATGCTGCTGCGACTGGTAGCAGCGCAGCGCGGCGACCTTGGTCTGCACGTGTGCGTGGGTGAGTATGCAAAAATGTCGGTAGTCAAAACTCAAGTTGTTCCACGGCAACTCGTAGCCGAGCACGGTGACCGTCTTAAAGGCGCGCAGGCCCTCGATGTGAACGGTCTGGTGATCTTGGTGCAGATCTTGGGCGCTGGGCAAGAACACGGTTGCTGGGTCAATTTCTCTTTTCATCTGCACCAACTCTTCGAGGATTTCTTGGCGCATGTGGGGCAGGTGGCGCACTTTGTACTTATAGACCAGCAGATTCGCCGCAGGGATCCCCAGCACCTTCGTGCCCTCCCGCACCTCCTTCTCCAGAATGTCGGGCGGAAAGGGCGGCGGCACCGACTCGGCTGCCGTGGAAAAGGCCGCGTAGTACACCTCGCGCCCCTCCTCCACCATGCGGCTGATCGTCCCTCCGCAGCCAAGCTCGCCGTCGTCCGTGTGCGGCGCGAGCACCAAGACTCGGTTATTTGCCGTCACGACAATCTCCTCCTGGCGCAGCCAATATCTCCGCCAAGCCGCAGCACACCATTTCCACGGCCTCGTCGCTCAAACCCGGGAACATCGGCAGGCTCACCACCTGCGCTAGCACTTCCTCGGCAACGGGAAAATCCCCAGGGCCATAGCCCAACTCTTGCTGATAAAACGGCGTCAGGTGGCACGGCGGCCAGTACACACTCCCCGCTTCAATCCCCCAGCGCT
>JAGWBY010000164.1:11004-11681 GCA_021295675.1 Candidatus Latescibacterota bacterium
GTACGCGTGTAATTGGCCCGCAAATTCCGGCAAGAGCACCTCGCCACACCCCAAGCGCGTGAGCGCGTCCCGGTAGCGGCTGGCGAGGCGGTTGCGCGCGGCGGTGTGCTCGGCCAGCCGCGCCAATTGCCGCAAGCCGAGCGCCGCACTCAGTTCGGGCAAGCGGTAGTTGTTGCCCAAGCGCTCCAACGAGCGGCCCTTGGCGCTCACCCCGTGCGTGCGGAAGCTCCGCGCAAAGTCGGCCAAATCGCGGTCGTTAGTGCTCAACATGCCCCCCTCGCCCGTCGTCAGTGGCTTGGTCGGAAAAAAGGAAAAGCCCGCGGCATCGCCCAAACTCCCGGCCGACTTACCATCGGCGCTAGCGCCGTGGGCGTGGGCCGCGTCTTCGAGCAGCAACAGCCCGCGCGCGTGGCAAAAAGAGCGAATGGCCTCGATGTCGGGCGCAATTAGGCCGGCGATGTGGACCACGACTACGGCCCGCGTCTTCTCCCCGACCTGTGCCTCGATCTGCGGTAGGCCGCTCGACAAGGTCTGCGGGTCAATGTCGCAGAGGACGGGACGGCCGCCGGCCAACAGCGCGGCATTGGACGAGGCAATAAACGTATTCGTCGGCACCACCACTTCCCGCCCTTCAACCCCCCAATAGCGCAAGGCCACCTCCAGCGGCGCAGTCCCCG
>JAGWBY010000164.1:11899-20878 GCA_021295675.1 Candidatus Latescibacterota bacterium
TAGCACCAATACTTTCACTGCAAAAACTCCTTAATCAATTGAATGCACTGCAACATACACAAATACACAAAGAGGCGCGTTTCCAGCAAGAGAGCGCGCCCTACGGCCCCTTCTTACTTTGACAAACAGGACCTCGCGTTTAACTTTTGGAACATGAATACAACGACGAGAAATCCCACCCGCTCAGTTCAAATCGGCCGCACGACCATTGGCGGAGATCACCCTATCGCCGTGCAAAGCATGGCCGCTACCCGCACCCAAGACACAGAGGCCACCACCCGTCAACTGCGGCTCTTAGCCGAGGCGGGGGCAGACGTCATCCGCGTAGCTGTAGATAGCAAAAAAGACGTGGAAGCCCTCGCCCAAATCGCGCCGACGGTTGACGTACCGCTGTCCGTGGATTTGCAAGAAAACTACCGCTTGGTGCGCAGCGTGGCACCACACGTGGAGAAAATACGCTACAACCCCGGACACCTCTACCACCACGAAAAGGACAAGCCAGTCGCCGACAAGGTCGCCTTTATCGCCGACGAGGCCGCCAAGCACGACTGCGCCCTGCGCGTGGGAGTCAACTGCGGCTCGGTCGATCCGGCGCAAGCCGAACGCTTTCCGGACGAAGACTCCATCTCGCCCATGATCGCCTCGGCCTTAGAACACTGCGAGCTGCTCGACGACTTGGGCTTTACGCGCTACTGCGTCTCGCTCAAGGACTCCGATCCGGCCAAGGTCATTGCCGCCAACAGTGCCGCTGCACCTCGGCGTCACCGAGGCCGGGATGCCCCCCGAAGGCGTGATCAAAACCCGCATTGCCTTTGAACAGCTCATCAGCGCCGGCATTGGCGACACCATTCGCGTCTCTCTGACCTTGCCGTTTGACGACAAGGGCGAGGAGGTCAAAGTCGGGCGGCAGATCCTCGACGACATCTACTCGGGCCGCTTCCGCTCAGTGCCCAAGTTGCTCCCAGTCGGGCTGAACATCATCTCCTGTCCCTCTTGTTCGCGAGTGGAAAACGAAGCCTTCATCGACCTAGCACATCAAGTGCGCGAGCTAACCGAGTACGCCCGCGATCACCAGATCACCATCGCCGTTATGGGCTGCCGGGTCAACGGTCCAGGCGAGACCGACGACGCCGACTTGGGGCTGTGGTGTGCCCCCAACTTCGTCAACCTCAAGCGCGGCCCCCAGCTCATCGGCCAATTCCCGTACGACGAGGTCCTCGATGTGCTTAAAGAGCAAGTCGATGAGCTGATTGCCGTTGGCTAGGGCCTTAGTAGGAAGTCTTTAGATAACCAATGCCGACAGTGTTTAGAGAAGGGCCGTATCGCTTCTTTTTCTATGCAAGTGATCACACTGAACCTCAGCATGTGCATGTAGAACGTGACGACCGAGTCGCCAAGTTCTGGCTGGACCCAGTGAGGCTACAAAGGAGCGGTGGACTGACGCGCTCAGAGATACGCCAGATTGCAAGGATAATTGAGGAAAATCAAACTGTTCTTATGGAGGCATGGGATGGATATTTCGACAATTGATTTGAAGGTACCGGAAGCTGAGTGCGTGGAAGTTACCGACGATACCCTAATGGCGGATCTTTCCGACGGGCGGACCATCTCCGTTCCGTTGGCTTGGTATCCCAGGCTAGTGCATGCGACACCCACAGAAAGACGCAACTGGCGTCTTATTGGTGTAGGTCAAGGAATCCATATCAGTGTGGAGGGCTTGCTAGCGGGTAGTCCTTCCGGTGAAAGCCAAGAGTCCTTGAAGCGGTGGTTAGAAGCTCGAAAATAAGGTGCTCGCGACCGTCCCTTAAACCTCAAACACAATTACACCCACAGATTAGGTATCCCATGCAAAATCCTATCAAAGAACAACTTGCCGCCGGTCAACCCTCTATCGGCTCCTGGCTCAATTTGACCTCGCCGCTGGCTGCCGAAGTCATGGCCGCGGCCGGCTTCAAATGGCTGGTAGTCGATGCCGAGCACTCGGCCTTTGACCTCGGCCACATCGCCCATACCTTCCGCGCCAGCCCTTGGCCCGCGCCTGGGACCACGACCCGACCACGGCTGCCCGCCTGCTCGACGCCGGGGCCTGGGGCTTGGTCTTTCCGCACGTCAGCACCCCAGAACAGGCCGAAAAGTTGGCCCAAGCCGTGCGCTATCCACCGCGCGGCAACCGGTCGGTAGGCACGGGCCGCTGCGTCACATTGGCCCCGGACTATCGCCAGCGCTTTGACGACGCCGTCCTCTGCATCCCACAGATTGAGGACATGGAGGGCATTAACAATGCCGAGGCCATCGCCCGCGTCGAAGGCATTGATATCGGCTTCCTCGGGCCGGGCGACTTAGCTATGTCCATGGGCGTCGCCGCCGGCCACCCCGACCACGAGGCAGCCTTACAGGCTTTCCGCGCCGGCTGCGTCAAAGCTGGCAAACCCAGCGGCATCCCGGTCAAGGACTCCGCCGAAGTCAAACGGCGCGTCGCCGAGGGTTTCCAGTTTATCGATTTCAGCAACGACATGCGATTTTTGGAAGCCACAGCCCAGGCCGCCTACCGCGAAGCCACGGCTGGATGAACATCCTCAACTTCGGCTCGCTCAACATCGACCTCGTTTATCAAGTCGAGCACATCGCCCGTCCGGGCGAGACCATCGCCAGCTCGTCCCACCAAGTCTTTGCCGGCGGCAAAGGCGCGAATCAATCAGCCGCCCTTGCTCGCGCCGGAGCGAATGCCTTTCACGCCGGCCAAGTCGGACCAGACGGACAATGGCTGGTCGATAAATTGGCTGGACTCGGCGTGGATGTACAGCACATCCGCGTCGGCGACGTACCTACCGGCCACGCCATTATCCAAGTTGACCGCCACGGCCAAAACAGCATCGTCCTCTTTGCCGGGGCCAATGCCCAGATAGATAAACGGGCCATAGACACCGCACTGTCCCATTTTGGCCGTGGGGATATCCTCCTCTTGCAGAATGAGATAAATAACATTGCTTATATCATTATCTCAGCCGCTGAGCGGGGTCTGACGATATGCTTAAACCCCGCGCCTTTTGGCCCAGAGGTTCACGCGTATCCCCTCGAATTGGTCGATTTGCTCATCGTCAACGAAACCGAGGCTACCGGCCTCGTGGGTGCATCCACACTCGCGGCACTAGCCGCACTCTGCCCCCATGCCCAAATCGCGCTTACGCTGGGGGCCGCTGGCGTCCAGTACCACTCCCCGACGGAAGAATTCCACCTCCCCGCGCCGCAGGTCGAAGCGGTAGATACGACAGGTGCGGGAGACACCTTCATCGGCTATTTTCTCCAGGGCCTGACCGCCGACATGACGGCAAGAGACGCCATGGCCCGCGCGGTGCAGGCCGCGGCCCTGTGCGTCACCTGCCCGGGAGCCATGGATTCAATTCCAGCCGCAAATGAAGTATATTAAACCATTGTAGTAGAAAGGAATACGCATGCCGAATATCATGCTCACCGCCCAGTTCCAAAACGCCGAATTCGCCTCCAGCGAGCGCGAGCAGGGCCTCGAACACCTCCGTTCCCTAGGCACCCTCATCCCGGAGCCAGCCGTCCTCACCGCCGAACACGCTCCCGACCTAATCGCCTCTATCGCCAGTTCATCGGTCTATACGGACGAATTTTACGCCGCGGCCGAGGATTTGCGGATCGTCGCCCGTTGGGGCGTCGGTTTTGACAAGGTCAATATCCCAGGGGCCACGCGCTACGGTGTGATCATCACCGTGACGCCGGTTCACATGGACGCGGTCGCCGAATACGCCATCGCCCAGTGGATGGCCACCCTCAAGCCACCTCTCCCACAGAGGCGACTTCTCCATCATCCGCACCTATGAGGCCCAATACACCACCCTCGGCCTATACGGCTGCGGCCGCATCGGCCAAGAGGTAGCCCAGCGCGCCGTGCCGCTCCTAGGCACTGAGGGTCGCCTGCTCGTGTACGACACCCGCCCCGACATCGGCGACATCGCCGCCCAATACGGAGCCGAAGTCGCCGACTCGCCCGAAACGCTCTTTCGCGAGTGCGACACGGTCTCGCTCCACGTCTCGGGCGACGATACCATCGTCCACTACGACCTGCTCAGCCTGATGCAGCCCCACGCCTCGCTGATCAACCCCTCGCGCGGCAACTTAGTCAACGACGAGGACGTCCACCGCGCCATTGAGGAGGGCAAACTCTATTACTACGTGGTTGACGATCCAGTCAACGACACCCGCGCCATCCACAAGGATCACCCGCGCATCATCTGCACCAACCACAACGCCGGCATCACGGTCGAATCCACCATGCGCCTCGACGCCAAGGGCATCGAGCAAGTCTCAGCGGCCATCGCCGGCCGCCAGCCTGAATACATCCTCAATCCAGAGGTCCTCGACCACCCACGGGTCAAGGCGTGGCTCAAGGAGTAAGAATGTGAAAATAACCCGCTTCGACGTCACGCCGCTCAACAATCGCGGCCTCCTACTCCGAGTCGAAACCGACGCTGGCCTCAACTACGAACACGGCCGCACCGTGGAACGGGCCATCCTCGACATGGGCGATTACCTAATCGGCCGCGATCCTCTGCAAATCGAAGACCACTGGCAGACGCTCTACCGCTCCAGCTATTCCCGCCAGATGCCGATCCTCTTAGCGGCTCTCAGCGGCATAGAAATGGCCTGTCTGGATCTTTTAGGTAAAACCGCTAACTTACCCGTGTGGAAGCTATTAGGCGGATCAGTGCGCGAGAAAATTCGGGTCTATGGAGCAGCCGGAGGTCCCACCCCAGAGCAAGCCGCCCAAGCCGCCCGCCAACGCGTCGAACAAGGCTTTACAGCGCTCAAAACCACTCCCTTCCCCAATCCCGTGCGCCCCATCGAGACCCCAGCGGGAATTGAGCGAGTCGTGTCCCTGATTGCGGCCATGCGCGAAGCCGTCGGCCCGACCATCGACATTGCCATCGACTTCCACCGCGCCACCAGCCCGGCCTTGGCCAAAGTGCTCTTGCGCGAACTTGAGCCGCTAAGGCCGCTCTTCGTGGAGGAGCCGACCCGTTCCACCGACAATATCGGCCCCCTGCTCGAACTGACGCGCTCGACTTCCATCCCCATCGCCACCGGCGAGCGCTGCGCCACCCGCTGGGGCTTCCGCGAACTGTGCGAGCGCAAGGCCGCGGCCATCGTCCAGCCCGATATCCGCCACTGCGGCGGCATCCTCGAAATGAAGAAGATTGCCGCCCTAGCCGAAGTCCACGAGATCGCCGTCGCGCCCCACAACGCCGCCGACCCCCTCGGCATCGTCGCCTCCGTACACGCGATGGCCGGTACGCCCAACTTCCTCATCATGGAATACGGCGGTGGTGGCGGCGAAGGGTTTTTCACCAGCCCCTTGCAAATGCAGGATGGATTTGTGGAATTGCCCCGAGGGCCGGGGCTAGGCGTGGAAATCGATCCAGATGGTCTGGAGGCGGCTACCCACCGCGGCCCCTGGCGGCAGCGGACGATGCGCCGCCACCCAGAGGACGGCTCATTCGCGGATTTTTAGGCTAGCCGCGCTCAAAGCGGCATATACTCCAACTCAAAGACCCGCTCGACAAACCAGCCCAACCCAAAAAGCCCAATAAAGGCCGACACCACCAAAACAACTGTGCGCTGATAGGGCTGCCGACTGAGCCAAGCGATCAAGGGAAAGACGAGCGCGACAATGGCCACTTGGCCGATTTCCACGCCGGCGTTGAACGCAAACAGCGAGGCGACCAGCCCGCGAGTCGGCAACCCCAACTCGCGCAGCACATTGGCGAAGCCAAACCCGTGTACCAGCCCAAAGGCAAAGGTGATCATCCAGCGGTAATCCGTGCGCTTGAGCCAGAAGTTTTCCACTGCCACGTACACGATGCTCAAGGCAATGCCAGCCTCGATCCACTGGCTCGGCAGGCGGACGACTTCAAGGGCCGCTAAGCAGAGGGTGATGCTATGGGCAACGGTAAAGGCGGTAACTACCTTGACCAAACTGAGCAGCCGACCGCCCACCACGATCAGCGCCAGCAGAAACATGACGTGGTCGTAGCCGAGGAAAATGTGCTCCACCCCGAGCACCGTGAACTCGTATAGATGGTCCCACAGCGATTTCTCTCCGGCAAAGGTCTGCTGCGGCGACGACGCCGAAAACACGGCTTGGACCAGCGGCTGACCGGGCAACATGACTTTGGCCAAGTTTTTGTGTGCGTCCCCAAAGCGCTCCGGCCAACCGACCCACACCTCCAACTCGTTGACGGGCTCCTCCAACTCGGCGCTGAAGTACATTGTCCGGGGTGATGTCTCCCCTGTCGCGCACGAGGGTGAGCGGCTCGCCGTTGGCCCGCAGGCGCATCTGCTCTTCGACAAAGGCGAACACGTCGTCGAGCCCAGCCTCTATCTCTTCGTAGAACAGCAGACTGTCTCCGTTTTCATCGATGCCGATTTTCAGGAGATCAAAATCGTCCAGGCGCACGCGCACTTTGAGCGCAGTCTCTTCCGCGATCAAATTCGTGTAGCTGGTGTTGAGCTTGTGGGCGTGAACTGAACTGGGAGTGGCAAAAAACAGCAGGACGAATGCGAATGTGAGCAAAAAGCTAAGGCGTGTCTTCATTTTCTTTCTTCAGCAAAGAGCGGATATAAGCGGCAATCTGCTCGCGTTCCTCCGCCGAAAGATGTGCATAGCCCGGCATAGAAGTACCGGACATTCCCTTCTGAATCGTGCGGGCGATGGCTGCTTTGCTATGGCCGTTTTTGTACGCGGTGGGATCGCGAAAATCGCGGGGAGGCGGCTGGAGCGTCGCCGCGATCTGGCCATCGCCGCGCCCATCTGGGCCGTGACACACCGCGCACCCATTGCGAATAAAGAGGGCCTTGCCCTGTGCCACCGCGCCTTTGGCATCGTCGCTTTCGCCAGCGCAGCCAGCCGCCAAAGCAGCCAACGCCCAGCGCAACATCGCGGTCTTAACCGCGGCTTTGCAGTTCAAAACTGAAGGTCGTCCCCACCCCTAATTTGCTCTGCACGCTTACTTCCTCACCGTGAACATCGGCGATGTGGCGCACGATGGACAAGCCCAAGCCCGTACCGCCGAGGTCGCGCGAGCGTCCCTTGTCAACCCGATAGAAGCGCTCGAAAATCCGGCCCAAGTCCTCGGAAGGAATGCCAATGCCGGTATCTTCGACGTAAACCACTAGGCGATCGGTGCCCTCTATGGGCCTTGTCCCCACTCGGACTTTTCCTCCCGTGGGAGTGTACTTGACGGCGTTGTCGAGCAAGTTGATTAGGGCCTGTTCAATCAATTTGGGGTCGCAGATCACCTGGACAGACGGCGGAATGTCGCAGTGAATGTCGATTTGTTTTTGCGCGGCCGCTTGGCTGACCGAACCAACGGACGTATCGACCAAGGGCTTTAGCTCGCAAGGGACCAGTTCGACTTCCAATTGATCCGACTCCAGCCGCGACAGATCGAGCAAATCGCCGAGCAAGCGAGTCAAGCGGTCGGCGTGCTTCTCAATGACGCCGGTGAAGCGGCGAGCTGTCTCTCGGTCGTCGAGCGCACCTTCAGACAAAATTTCGGCATAGCCCTTAATGGCTGTCAACGGCGTGCGCAATTCGTGGGACACGTTGGCTACAAAGTCGCGGCGCATCCGCTCTAGTTCGCGCAAGCGCGTAATATCGTAAAGGACTGCCACTGCGCCGATGCACTCGTTTCCTTCGAGGATGGGCGCGACCTGCAGGTCCAAGTGGCGCTCCGGAACACCGGTCAGCTCCACTTCCATGGCTCGGCCCCGACCTTCGGCCAAACATCCCGTCAGCGCATCTTGGATAGCCGAACAGCGCACAACCTCGGCGGTCAACAGCCCCTCTAGCGGCGGGTCTATGCCAAACAGGTTGGCCAGCGCTTTGTTGGCCAGCACCACCCGGCCATCGCGGTCGACGACCAAGATGGCCTCGGTAATGCTTTCGAGGATGATCTCTAAGCGGTTGTTTTCGCTCTCTAGCTGACCGACGCGCTGTTGAATGCGCGCGGCGAGTTCCTCTAGCGGGCGCGCCAACTCGGGATGGAATGCCTCTAGCCAGGCCGAGTCGGCGGGGGTCGCTTTGTCGAGTTGGCGCAACCGCTCTCCCTGCCGGCGAGCCGTGCGGCCCCAGAACCAAATTTGGCCGCCAGTCCAAAGCGCGGCCAACATGAGCGCGATTGCGATGTATCCACTCCACCAGACCAACACGACCAACAGCGCGTTGCCCAGAAGCGCGATCCACCCGAGGTACACTCTATCGTCCTTCTCGGCGAAAGCGATAGCCCATGCCGCGCACGGTTTCGACCATCTCGGCGGCCGTCCCGAGCTTTTCCCGCAGGCGGCGGATGTGGGTGTCAACCGTGCGGCTATAGCCAACGTACTCGTAGCCCCACACCACCTTGAGCAACTCCTCCCGCGACTGCACCCGCCCGCGCCGCTGTGCAAGGGTCGTCAAGAGCTTAAACTCGGTCGCCGTCAGCTCGATGGGATTGCTGTCGAGCTGCACCTGACATCCCACCGGATCAATGGCCAAGGGACCAGCCACGATCTGCGCGTCTTCCGCTTCGTCGCTCCCCTGGACGCGGCGCAAGATGGCGCGGATGCGCAAGACGAGCTCGCGCGGAGAAAAGGGCTTGACCAAGTAATCGTCCGCACCCAGTTCCAAACCGACGATGCGATCGACCTCTTCGGCCCGCGCCGTCAGCATCAAGACCGGTATGTCCTTGGTCCGGGGGTTTTGCTTGAGAAGGCGACAGACCTCTAAGCCGCCAATGCCCGGCAGCATCAGATCCAAGACCACGAGACAAACCGGATTTTGCTCAATCGAACTCAGGGCCTGCTCTTCGTCCTCGGCTGGCACGACGGCAAAACCGGACTGCTCTAGATGGTACGAGACCAAGGCGAGAATGTCGGGCTCGTCCTCAACGACTAGGATCTTGTCGTTCATGAGTC
>JAGWBY010000026.1:0-7218 GCA_021295675.1 Candidatus Latescibacterota bacterium
CGAATGGTCTATGTACATCTCGGAAAATTACGGCTGGTCAACTAACCGCTTGCGCCGCGTGGTAGTGCGGCCGCACGGTTTTTCCTCGGTGCGGGCCGGGTACAGAGGCGGTGAATTGCTCACCCATCCCTTGCTGTTGGAAGGGGCCACCTTGCACCTCAACTACGCAACCTCGGCGGCGGGGTCGCTACGGGTTGAATTGCAGGACGAATCGGGCCAGCCCCTGTCTGGGTATGCTTTGGAGGAGATGGAGCCGATCTACGGCGACCAACTCGACGCGCCCGTGGCTTGGAAAGCAGGCGGCGACTTGTCCGAGCTCAAGGGCCGTCCGGTGCGCCTGCGGGTGGTGTTGCAGGACGCTGATTTGTTTGCCGTGCGGGCCGCGTGAAAGTTACGAGTTATTACCTCTCATTCTTACGGCGTTGATATAATCTTTGCCGCTTTCTTCAATATCCCGGACGAGGGAGAGCGGATTGACGGATTTTTTTAGCCAAACGTCAAACACAACGACGACCGTTCCATCCTCATTATTGATCACGTCTGCTACCTGCCAGCGCTTGGTATTGGAATTGAGGATCAGATCCGTTGCTTTTTGCACCTCCTCGACGTTTGTTGCATGGACTTCGATCTGTGCGTCACGAGGTTTGGGGGTAGCAACCGCCGTGTCACTCGCTTCAGAGACTTGGGCCGATTTGTCGGGATAAACAATGGTCCAGCCAGATATTACGGCCGGCCGCGCGCCAAAGTTGCTTTTCCACACGCCCAGCGCTATGGCGACGAAAACCAACGATGCGAGGTACGCCACCGTAGTGAGCTGGGTGCCGGCCGCCAGCCCGATGCCGATGGCCATAAACATGTACACGGCATCCATCGGCTCTTCGAGTGAGGTGCGAAAGCGGACAGCAGCTACGATACCCGCCAAGCTGAAGGCGAGGGCCAGACTACCTTTAACCAAAAAGACGACTAGCGTTATGGAGGTAGGTATCACGAGTAAAGTATGTGCAAAGGATTGACTGTATTTTTTGCGCGGCCGCGTCCAGCGATAGACCCAAGTAATGGGGAGCGTAACCCCAAAGGCCAGCACCAAAGCGACCATGATTGGAATGGTGTGTGCCGGATCGACGAGCCGCAACACCCCTTCTTCGATATCCCCGAGTGGGAAAGGAATGGTGTCGACTCCAGTGTCCAAGGATTTTGCTATGAAGATGCGTTTGCGCTCTTGGGCGACGTAATAGAGGATCTGGGGGAAGAGGTAAAAAATCCCGCTGAGCGCTAAAAGCCATGCGGCATAGTAAACGAGCAGACGTATGATCATGTTGTTGAGCATTATGTACCCTCCTTGATTAGCTAGAACACCAAACCAGCGCGCATATACACTCCCGTCAAGTCATCGCCGTTTACGACTGCCACGCTCAAGGTCTGCCACCGGCGGAGAAAAGACAGCCACAATCCACCGCCCACGCCGGTATGCCAACTGTCAGCATCGTCTGGGTCTTTGGCGTACATTACCCGACCGACATCGGCCGCACCGAACAGGCCCAACTCTCCCGGTAATAAAAGCTTGATTTTGGCCAGCACCAGCCGCAGTTCGGAATTGCCGTGTAGTGCGGTGTTTCCTGCGAACCGGTTCTTCCGCAAACCACGTACATTGCCATCGGATGTGCCACTACCGGTTAAGCCGGGCCCGCCTAAGAAAGCGCTCTCGTGGAAGGGAAAGGTTCCCCACACTTTCTTGCCGCCCGCTCGCAAGGCAAGGGTTGGGTTGGTCGGAATAGGGGCTGTCACATACGTGCGTACTTCTCCGTCTAAGCTGCCAAAGGCAGATGCCACATCCCAAACGCCCGGATAGACGACTCCGGCAACTCTGACCAAAAATCCCCGAGTGGCATACGCTGGATTGTTACGAGTGTCGTAGGCGATTTCACCCTGTACTCCTATTTGGCCGAAGGAATCTATGCCGTACACCGGGTGGTCCAGAGAACCGATAAATTTGTCCTTGTTGGAACTTAGCGGTGTGTTTGAATACTTGACGATCGGCCCCATGCCAATGGTTAATTTCGAGCGCAGCGATTCTATGTCTCCTGTATGCTCTTCTGCACGAAATTCGAGGGATGGGGCGAAAGCGAAATAATTTTGCTCTACTGTATAAAAAGAAGATAGACGCGGAATTTCCGTTGCGTTGCCGAGTCCATTGAACCGGATTACTTGAAGACCAGAGTACTTGAGATAGATTTTTGCGTCGAGACCAGACAGCAGTTGGCGGAAGGTTCCGGTATAGGAGACAGATGGTTTGAGACGATTGAGTGCTAGCCCAGCGTTGAAGGAATGACGCGAAGAGAACGGGTTTTTGCGATAGCCGAAATAGTGCCGGCTACCGCGACCGCCTACGAACACGCTCAGGTCTGGATTGGCTATAAGGATCGGGAACGCGATCGCCTGCATGCCCCAGTCTAGTGCATACCGCGCGCGGAGAATCGGTGAGGGGGGACGCTTGTAGGGGCGCTTGTCGATTTTTGCGCCCTTGCCTTTGGCGAACCGATTTTTCCCGCGATAATCGTAAAATCGGGTCTTTGCGGCACTCGCTTGGGATGAATTTATGGACGCGTCGTCTCCGCCCCCGCCGTCGATGCGGACGGCAATCTGTCCCTTGCCTCCTGCTATCTCCGCGCGGTCGTCTCCCCCTCGGAGATAGATGCGGACTTCGCGGGTTTCTTGGGGGTGGAACGTGCGCTGGAAATAGGGCGCTCCATCAGGATCTTCGATGAGACCGATGCGGACCAAGAGATCGCCGCTCGGCAGGTGTTGGCAGTGGGCGTACTCGTCCTGATCGGTCGCTTGGATTTCGGCCTCGCGGGTAATCAACGCATAGTATTGGCTGGCAAATTGAGGCAATGCGTCCCGTCTCGATTTGAGGGCTTTTGCAAGAGCTTCCCCGACGATTTTGTAATACGGCGGTGGGAGCTTCCGCACGGCATCCTCGATGACCGGGTCTGGGAGGTCCCGGCGAAACGCCGTTACGACCGAATCCCATGCCGTCTCATTGAGTTCGGCTAGGAACTGGCGATCCAGCTCCCAGCCCGTGGTCGATAGGCCCACCAGACTAGGATACACGTCGTCGAACTCGATTTGCATCGGAAGCCCTCTACGCGCCACAGCCATGCCAAACCCGTCGAAGTCCACAAAGGCTTGGTCGCGATCTTCTGGTATGGGCAGCCAAGTATAACAATCGCCAGCGGGGAACCGCGCCCAGCGCCACTGACCGTAGTGGCGATCCCTGTCGTTGATAAGAAAATCCATCAGTCTCGCCTTTAGATAGGCGCGGGCATCGACGCGGTTGCAGGGTGTTTTTTCCAAGCGCTTCCACAGCTTGTCCGTGCCGCTGATCTTGCGGGAACCGGCAAAGCCGGGCGTATCGTCCGGCCCTTCAGAAGGGTGTTCCTGGAGCATTCCTATAAGGCCGGCAAAATCTTTGCGGTACTCCCCCAGCCTTTGATCGTCTGGAATAACGACGAGTGTATGCTTGGTATGGAGGATGCCGGTGGCTTCCATTAGCGGATCGACCACGAGCGCCCCGGTGGGCAGCAGCGCACTGATCATGTCCTGCAGGACGTCATCTACGACCGTATTCTTGAGTTCGTCCCATTTCCTTTTCATAGGATCTTTATCCAAGGAGCGAACCGTATAGCGGCGGCCATCTTTTCCCGTAAAGTGAAGAGAGATGGACTGTCCGGCTCCGCCGGTGCGCAGCGGCGTCAAGCCTCCGCCTACGCGGTCGAGGTCGAGGACTGTAACCTCGATGGGAGTAGCCCAGAGATCCCGGTAATCGCTGCCGTAGAGCCAGCGTTTGAACCCGCCGCCGCGGAACCGTTCTCCTAGAATCACCACGTGGGTTTTGGCACCCGGTGGAGGGATGGAGCGGTGGATTTTGTACCCTATAGGAGGGGATTCTTCCGGGGACGATATTGCTGGAACGGAAATAGCGAGTGCTAACGAGAGTATTATGGGAATCCGATTGGGAGATACCATTTTTAGAAATCTTGTAGCTTCAAACCTAATCTGGCGCTAGGCGGCTCGGCTCGTAACTCCTTAAGTTAGCATTCTAGCAAGGACGCGCATAATGGCAAATACGTGGTCGTTGCCGCAGCCGACGGAACTGGCCAGCTCGTATTCGCCGTGCCGCCTGCGCACGATCCCAACTGCGGGCGATCTGCTCTGCGTGTGGAATCAGGTGAGCGGCGACGAAATCCGCCGTGGCTTGCGCCGCTCGCGTGGTTGTACGAGTAGATACAGCTTATTTGATGAGGACCATCTTGCGCACGTGGGCGACCGGCCCGGCCTGCAAGCGATACAAATACACGCCGCTGGCGACGCGCTGACCGCGATGGTCGCGGCCATCCCAATGGGCGGCATTGGTACTCGTCAAATACTGACCCGCCGTGCGATAGCCTACGTCGATTTCTCGGACCAGCGCCCCCCGGACATCGTAGATCGTCAGGCGCACGTGGGCGGGGGCGTGGAGTTGATAGGGGATATAGGTGTCTGGGTTGAAGGGGTTGGGGAAGTTAGCTAGCAGCCCCGTCTGCGTTGGCAGTGGCGAAGCGTGAATCGCCTTAGACAGATTGAGGGGGGTGATGTAGGGCGACATATCCCACAGCAAAATCGTGCCGTCCCCACTCCAACTGGCCAATCTGCTCCCATCCGGCGAGAAGGCCACCAGATTGACGCCTCCCGTATGCCCTTCCAGCGTCGCTTTGAGCTGGCCACTGTCCACGTCCCACAAACGGATCGTGCGATCGTCACTGCCACTGGCCAGCGTGCCCCCATCGGGTGAAAATGTCACCGAACGGACATCCTCCCTATGCCACAGGGTGGTCAAGAGTTGGCCACTGTCCATGTCCCACAAACGGATATCATCGTTCCGGTCCCCACTGGCCAGCATACTCCCGTCTGGCGAAAACGCCACGGAAATGACATCCCAGCCTAGCGTCCCTTCTAGGGCGGCTTTGAGTTGGCCGCTGCCTACGTCCCACAGCCGGGTCATGCCGTCCCCACTGCCAGTGGCTAGCGTACTGCCATCAGGTGAGAACACCATGGCATGGGCCCAACTAGCAAGAGTGGCCCGGAGTTGGCTGTTGCCTACATCCCACAGTTGGATATTGCCATCCTCATTCCGGCTGGCTAGGATGTGGCCATCGGGCGAAAACACTACCGAATTGACCCTATCCGTGTGCTTTTCCAAGGTGGCCCGTGATTGCCCGCTGACTGTATCCCACAAGTGGACTATTTTGTCTTGGCTTCCACTGGCCAACATACTCCCATCCGGCGAAAACGCCATCGAATTAACCCAAGCCGTATGGCCCGCCAAGGTAGCTAGCAGTCGTCCACCAACTGTATCCCACAAGTGGACTATTTTGTCTTGACTTCCACTGGCCAACATACTCCCATCCGGCGAAAACGCCATCGAATTAACCCAAGCCGTATGGCCCTCTAGGGTGGCCAGCAGTCGGCCGCTGGTCATATCCCACAAGCGGATCGCGTTGTCATGACTTCCACTGGCGAGCATACTCCCATCTAAAGAAAAGGCCACCGGATGGAAGGAACTCCTGTGCCCATCTATGATCGCTTGGGGTTCGCCAGTGCCAGCGTCCCACAGCCGGATCGTGCCGTCCTGACTGCCGCTGGCCAGTGTTTTGCCATCGGGCGAAAACGCCACCGAAAAGACCGCGGAATAAACAGAACTCGTATGTCCTTCGAGGGTGGCCAGCGATTGGCCGGTGTCCACATCCCACAAGCGGACCGTGCCGACCTCACTTCCACTGGCTAGTGTTTTGCCATCTGGAGAAAATGCTACGGAATAGACCCAACCTCCCTGTACCCTATGCGTGACTTGGGATTGGCCGTCTTTGCTTACGCTGTAAGTTACCACGGTATCCAATCGGCTCGTATGACCTGCTAGGGTGGCCTTTTCCAGCCCGTTGTCCACGTTCCACAAGCGGATCGTGCCGTCCTGACTGCCGCTGGCTAGGGTGCGCCCATCCGGCGAAAACGCCACCGAAAAGACATCCCGCGCATGGCCTTCAAGAGTTGCTTGGGATTCGCCGGTATTCGCGTCCCACAATCGTATCGTGCCGTCCTGACTGCCGCTGGCCAGCGTGTTGCCATCCGATGGAAACGCCACCGAAAGGACGGAACGGGTATGCCCCTCCAGTATCATCTTGCGTTCGCCGCTGTCCACATCCCACAACCAGATCGAGTTGTAATAATTCGGACTCGCACTAGCTAGGGTGCTTCCATCGGGGGAAAACGCCACCGAATTGATAGGAGCTGGCGGCCCTTTGAAGATCGCCTTGAGTTGGCCGCTAGCGGCATCCCACAACCGAACCGTCTCGTCATTGCTGCCGCTGGCCAACATATCCCCGTCGGACGAAAACGCCACGGTATTTACAGGAGCCGTATGCCCCGTCAGCAGGGCGACTTCAGTGCCGGTAAGCGGATCGTAAAGCCAGACACCGATACTGCTAGCCACCGCGAGCCGAGTGCCATCGGGCGAATACGCAATATCGGATATACTCCCTTTACCAAGGCGCACTTGGGCACCGTCGGGCAACCCCCATCGGGCAAAGTTCTGGTCAGCGCTGCTCGGCACAACCGTGGACGAAGACACATCCCACAACCGGACCGTGCAGTCCCGACTCCCACTGGCTAAGGTCCGGCCATCCGGCGAAAATGCTAGGGAAGTAGAATTCTCCCCCAAGCCGCGGAGGGTGGCCTTGTGTCGGACATCGGCCACGTCCCACAGCCGGATTGCGCCGTCCTCACTGGTACTGGCCAGCGTTTTGCCATCGGGTGAAAACACTACGAAAAAGACCCAACTCCTATGCCCCTCAAGGATTGCCCGAGGTTGGCCGGTGTCGGCGTCCCACAGCCGAACCGTCTCATCCGGGCTCCCACTGGCCAGCGTTTTGCCATCGGGTGAAAACGCCACCGAAAAGACCCAACTCGCATGTCCCTCAAGCGTGGTCCGAGGTTGGCCGGTGTCGGCATCCCACAAGTGGATCGTCCTGTCTTCACTACCGCTGGCCAGCGTTTTGCCATCCGGCGCAAACACCACTGAATAGACAGGCCGTGTATGTCCCTCTAAGGTTGCCTTTAGCTGTTCAGTGCCCACGTCCCACAAGCGGATCGTGCCGTCGTCGCTGCCGCTGGCCAGCGTTTTGC
>JAGWBY010000026.1:7253-15834 GCA_021295675.1 Candidatus Latescibacterota bacterium
CCTTTAGCTGTTCAGTGCCCACGTCCCACAAGCGGATCGTGCCGTCGTCGCTGCCGCTGGCCAGCGTTTTGCCATCCGGTGCAAACGCTACGGAACGGATGGAACCCCTGTGTCCCTTCAGAGTCGCCTTGGGTTGACCGTTGCTGGTGTCCCACAAGCGAATCTCGTGGTCGTCGCTGCCGCTGGCTAGGGTGCTGCCATCCGGCGAAAATGCGACCGCAATGACCCAATCTCTGTGCCCTGCGAGGATCGCTTGGAGTTGGCCATCGTTGGCTTCTAGCCGGTCCCCAATTCCGCTGGCTAGGCTGTCTCCATTCGGCGAGAACGCCACGGCTAAGAGGGCAATGAATAGGGTTCTTTTCATCCGCTTGGCTCTCCGTTTGTCCGAATGCCGACTCATCCGCTCCGGCCGATCACGCTCTTATTTTAGCAAGAGCATCTTGCGTGCATGGGCACCTAGCCCGGCCTGCAAGCGGTACAAATACACGCCGCTGGCGACCCGTTCACCGCGCTGGTCGCGGCCATCCCAATAGGCGGCGTTGGCACTCGTCCGGTACTGACCTGCCGCGCGATAGCCCAAGTCGAGTTCTCGGACCAGCGTCCCCCGGACATCGTAGATGCTCAGGCTAACTTGGGCCGGTGCGTGTAGTTGAAAGGGAATATAGGTCTCTGAGTTGAACGGATTGGGATAATTGGTCAACAGCTCGGTCTGCGTCGGCAGCACAGGTTGGGGGACGTCCAGCGCAATGCCCCGTACATACCGCAATTCTCTGAGGAGGATTTCGGCATTTGTGCCGTCGAGGTTGGCGCGGCGAATGCCGCTTTTGTCCGTCCAGTAGATCTTGCCCGCGGTGTCGTCCACGGCGAGGTCTCCCAGAGAATCCAGTCCGGTAAGGAGGTCTTCGCTGTTGGAGCCGTCGAGGTTGGCGCGGCGAATGATGCGGTCTCTGTAGGGGTATTTTCCGTCCGTCCAGTAGATCTTGCCCGCGGTCAAGTCGAGGGCAAGGTGGTATGGCCCCGGTAAATCCGTGAGGATCGTTTCGCTGTTGGTCCCGTCGAGGTCGGCCCGCCGGATTGAGCCGGTGCTCTCTGTCCAGTAGATCTTGCCCTTGGCCGCATCGAGAGCGATGCCCCTTGGAGTCGCCAACCCTTCGACGAGGAGTTCGACGTTAGCGCCGTCGAGATCGGCTCGCCGGATACCCCCATTCCCGTCGTGGTTCCAGTTCGTCCAGTACATTTTTCCGGTGACGGTGTCCAAGGCCATGCCCCTTGACGGATCTCCAGTGAAGAGGGTTTCGACATTGGAGCCATCGAGGTTGGACCGAAGGATTTTGCCTCTCCTCTCTTCCAACTCCCAGTCGGTCCAGTACATTTTTCCACCGATCGCGTCGAGGGCTATATCTTGTATTGGATCCCATCCAGTAGCGATGAGGTCTTCGCTGTTGGAGCCGTCGAGGTTAGCGCGGCGAATCCAGCCCTGCTCATACTCCGTCCAGTACATCTTGCCACCAGCGACATCAAGGGCGATCGCATCTGGCTCCTTAACCCCTGCGAGATATTCGGCATTCGAGCCGTCGAGATCGGCCCGACGGATGGCATCTCTCGCAGAAGAGTAGAACGTACCGGCCTCCGTCCAGTAGATTTTGCCTCCGGCTACGTCGAGGGCGATGCCGCTTGGATACACCAACTCCGCGACGAGGAGTTCGACGTCGATGCCGTCGAGGCCAGCGCGGTGTATAGTATTCTCCGCGAGGTCGGTCCAGTACATCTTGCCGTTGATTAGGTCGAGGGCGACGCCGTATGGCCCCGGCAGATCGCCGAGGAGGGTTTCGCTGTTGGTCCCGTCGAGGTCGGCGCGCCGGATGCGGCCTGTCCCTTCCTCCCCCCCATCTTCTGCCCAGTACATCTTGCCATGGGTCAGGTCTAATGCAATGCCTCCCGCCCAGAACGTTCTCATTCCGTTGAGGAGGGTTTCGCTGTTGGTCCCGTCGAGGTCGGCGCGCCGGATTCTCCTCTTTCCCGACCCCCACTCCGTCCAGTAGATCTTGCCGTCGCCGACATCGAGGGCGATGCCGCTTGGGTATCTCCATCTTTCAATGACGAGATCCTCGCTGTTGGTCCCGTCGAAGTCAGCGCGGCGGATTTTGCCAATTCCCTCGGACAACTCCCATTCCGTCCAGTACATCTTACCTGCAACGACATCGAGGGCAATGTCAATGGGAACATCCACCTTCCCCGCGAGGAGGATTTCGCTGTTGGCGCCGTCGAGGTCCGCTCGGCGGATGGTGGTTTTTTCCGTCCAGTATATCTTACCGCCCGCCGTGTCGAGGGCGATCTCGACAGCTCGCGAAGAAAAGAGGCTTTCTATGTCGGTACCATCGAGATTGGAGCACCAGATCGAGATCTTCGCCGTATCCTCGTCCTCCCGTATCGTCCAGTACATTTTGCCCTCACCCACGTTGAGAGCGATGTCCTCTGCTCCTGAGAGAAGGAGGGTTTCGACATTAGCACCGTCGAGGTCGGCGCGCTGGATGCGGTATCCCGCCCAGTAGAGCTTGCCTCCACTCACATCGAGGGCGAGGGCATCAGGACCTGCAATCTCGTCCTCGGTGAGGAGGGTTTCAACATTGGCACCGTCGAGGTCGGCGCGGCGAATTTCCCCCCTCCCCGACCATTCTCCCTCTATCCAGTACATCTTGCCGCCGGCAACGTCTAGAACAATATCCTTCGGATAGCTGTCTGGCACTAGGAGAAGCTCGACGTTGGTTCCGTCGAGGTTAGCACGGCGGATCTTGTCCCTTTCTGTCCAATACATCTTGTCCTCAGAGAGGTCCAATGCGAGACCCCCTGGTCTGACTATGCCGGCGAGCAGGACTTCGACATTGGAGCCGTCGAGGTCGGCGCGGCGGATGGTATCGGTATCTCGCTCCGCCCAGTACATCCGTCCTTTGGCCACGTCCAAGGCAATATTTTCCGGTCCCCCTGCTTCTGCGAGCAGGATTTCGGTATTGGAGCCGTCGAGGTCGGCGCGCTGGATGGTAGCTTCCCATGTGTTCGTCCAGTACATCCGGCCTCCGGCCGGGTCAAGGGCGATGTTGCTCGGATTTTCTACTGCCGCGAGGTCTTCGACGTCAGTGCCGTCGAGGTTAGCGCGGCGGAGGGCTATGCCTGCGCCCGGTTCCGTCCAATAGATCTTACTCTCAGCCATATTGAGGGCGATGGCGTCGGGGTAGTTCGTTCCGAAAAGGTCTTTGACATTGGAGCCGTCGAGGTTGGCGCGGCGGATCGCACCGTTGCCCAAGTCCCAGTCGTATTCCGTCCAGTAGATCCGACCTTCCACCACATCGAGGACGATGTCAGAGGGAGTCGCTAATTCATTGAGGAAAATTTCGGGGTTAGAGCCGTCGAGGTTGGCGCGGCGGATCGCACCGTTGCTCAAGTCCCAGTCGTATTCCGTCCAGTAGATTCGACCTTCGACCACATCAAGGGCGAAGGCGATGTTGTGGGGATTCTCCAGACCCGTGACGAGAACTTCGACGTTAGTGCCGTCCAAGTTGGCCCTGTTGATGGTGCCCGGCGTTTCGTAGTCGTAATCTAGCCAGTATATTTTGCCCTTGGTCGGGTCGAGGGCGATGTCGTGAGGATTCTTTAGGCCGGTGACGAGGACTTCGGCATTTGAGCCGTCCAAGTTGGCCCGCTGGATAGTGCCTGTTCTCGAACCATGGGATAACTCTGTCCAATATATTTTGCCCTTAGTCGGGTCGAGGGCGATGTCCCATGGAACCCTCAATCTCGCCCCGACTAGGTCTTCGATGTTGGAGCCATTCAGGTTGGCACGGTGGATGCTCTCATGCTCCGTCCAGTAGATTTTGCCGTCCTCGATTGGCGGCGGACCAAGCCTCATACCTTGGACGCCGGAGGCCAACCATACCGCTGCAAATATGGACGCGACGACTCGACTAATTTGGGGATTCAGCATCGGATAACTCCTAATTTGACAATATACCATCCGCTTGGGTGCGGGTGTTCGACCGCATCCTACCGCCAACCGGGGCGACATTTAGACGTGTTATTATAATACCACGCGCCGATAGCGGCACACTCACCGCGATAGGGCCTTTGCACCATTTCCTCGGCGAGCATAGCGACCTAGTGCGCGGATGTTTATTCTAATATCCATGACCAAAATCCTCTTTCTCTGCACTGGCAACTCCTGCCGCAGCCAAATGGCCGAGGGCTTTGCCCGCGCCCTAAAATCCACTCAGTTTGAAGCCTACTCAGCGGGGATCGAGATCCACGGCCTCAACCCCAACGCCGTGCGAGTGATGGCCGAGGTCGGCATTGATATTTCGGACCAGCAATCGACGCACGTTGACCAGCTCCGCCACATCGACTTCGACTGGGTGGTCACGGTTTGCGACCACGCGGCCGAACAGTGTCCTGTTTTTCCGGGGCGCGCCCGGGTGGTGCATCGGGCCTTTGACGATCCGCCGAAGCTGGCGCGGAATGCGCGCAGTGAAGAAGAAGCGCTGGGGGCGTATCGGCGGGTGCGCGATGAGATCGGCGCTTATATCGAGACCTTGTCCGAGGGGTTGGCGGACTAGACGCGCCTAGGCTACGGAACGACGGCAAAGGGGTGCGTACCGTTAATCCGATATGCGTGAAAGTGATCGTCCAAAGTGAAGATGCGACGAAGATTCAACTTCTCGGCTATGTATCGCAGAGAGTCACAAGTATTTTGCTCGCCGCTTAGATGCTAAATGGTCCGTGAACTTCTCCCCACATCCCTCGGACAGCCGCTCCTTACCGCCACTCTGGATGCGTCCAACCCGACCGGCAAAGAGGTCTGCGAGTGTCCTAGGATTACTAGCTGGCTCTGTACCCTGAGTTGTTGGGGCTTGGGGAAGGTGTGCGGCAATCCAATCGAGCGGGGTGATACCGCTTGCCTCCGCCGCTTCCTTCAAGGCGTCATACAACGCATCGGGTATTTCAAGTATGTGGCTCATGATATCTCTCCGGCGTTATGTGTGCAAAGCAGACAGGTTTAGCCCGCGATATTTCAACGTCTCGTATGCCACTTTCTGTCAGAAGATAAGCCAAACCACTCTGGTGTGCTTGTTCGATGTTTCGCTGACGTTCAGGCCACTTGGTCGCAGCACTGCATATAGGCGGCTCTGTGGCATTACACGGCATGATCTTTTTTTATAAGATCAGAACAGGATGCGGGCCTCCAGGACCGGTCTAGGGTTCCTTTGCAGATCAAGAGCCACATCAATCGCGGGCTTGATCCGCGACGCTCCACGCATAAACGATGTTGGAATGGTTACCCATTCTTCGCTTCGCACAATGGCACCGATGACTAAGCCCGTAAGCCCTAGATATGTGCTCAACACGGTGATTCCTGAAATCGCTTCTGCAGCGGTTATGCTTTTGCACCCGCCATGGAGGCATGGGTTGTTGGCCGAGGCGATGGCGACGATTCCCGCAAGAATGGGACCGGTACCAAACCCGATCAGGAATCCGCGTTTTTTATAGGTCCGGGTCCCAAGGCTCCGCTCCAGCAGTTTTATCTCGCAGTGCTCGATGGAGCGGGATTTGCCGCCCCAGAGTTTAAGGTCAAATCCGCTCTGACTCGTCGCCGAAACAGTCCCAGTCATCGTTTCTCCGTCTAAGGTCACGCGGAGACGCTCTCCTACGCGCTGTCCGTAAAGGGGGGCCGGAAAGCTCATAACGGTCAAGGCCATTGCGCTCACGAGGATAGTGAATCGCTGCAAGGGGCTCATGTCTATCATATGGATATTTTTTATCTGGTTATGCTAAAGGAAGGGACTCGGCGACCGGAGAGACTGGCCTGCAATTGTCCTGCAATTGTAAATATACGAAATGCCCGAGGGCTTGAGAGGCTAAACGACCATCTTCTCCAGCCAAGGACTACAGGCCGAGTTCCATCTTGACTTGATAAGGGTAAGAAAGAGATATTTCGAGACAGTTCGCAATCGGTGTAAGGAGATGTTTGACTCATGACTTTGAAAGAAAAATTGCATCGTCTAGTTGATGAATTACCCGAGAAGGAATGCCACGCTGCGGAGCGCTATCTGGAATATCTACGGGACCAAGGAGACCTCTTGCTACATCGGCTTGCATCAGTGCCCTACGATGATGAACCCGAGACTCAGGAAGAGCGACGAGCCGTTGAGGAGGCATACGAGGACCTGCATACAGGTCGTACGCACTCCTTGGAGGATGTGAAGCGAGAGATAAAAAAATTGTAAATTATCGCCGCACGTTACCATTCATCAGGAGAACGCCTTATGCAACTAACCCCCGAACAGGTCGCCCAATTTGCGGAAAATGGCTATCTGCTGCTGCGCGGTGCGCTAACCGACGCCGACCTCGATCCGATCATCGCCGAGTATGAAGAATACATCGGCCGCCGTGCCGAGGAACTGTTGGCGGCTGGCCACATCTCGGCCCTGTATGCGGACGAATCCTTCGACCGCCGCCTCGTCTCGGTCTGCCGCGAAGACGACGCGATCTACAAAGAGCTCGACATCATGCACTTGCGCGGGCGGGCCTCGTTTGAATTTTTGCGCAACGACCGCCTGCTCGATCTGGTCGAGAGCTTGGTCGGGCCGGAGATTACCTGTAGCCCGATTCAGCACATCCGCGCCAAACTGCCCGCAGGTGTGACGCCAAGCGGCAGCGACTCGCACGTGGCCCCTTGGCACCAAGACGCCGGCGTTACTTGGGAGGAAGCCGACCCGCACTTCATCCTCACGGTGTGGCTGCCGCTGTGCGCGGCGACGCCGGAAAACGGCTGTTTGCAGATCTTGCCGCGCGCACACCGAAACGGGCTAGTGCAGCACCACATCAAGCAGGGTTTGGGCACGGTGATCATCGACGAGGAAATGCCGCAGACTGAGGCGCTCACCTTGCCGATGGACAAAGGCGACGTGTTGCTGATGAACAAGCAGACGCCGCACCGCTCGACGCCCAACAATGCGGACACTGTGCGCTGGAGCATGGACTTGCGCTATCAGGAGACGGGGACGCCGACCGGTCGCCCCTTCCATCCCGACTTCGTGGCCCGCAGTCGGTCCAATCCCGTGTCTGAGCTGAGGGATTACGACGAATGGTGCCGACGGTGGGTAGAGTCGCTAGCCGCAGTGCAAGAGCAGGGGGTTAAGGCGCATCGGTGGGAGGTTGTCCAGTAACGGCGATGCGGCGGAAGGTGAGGTTGAGGCGCAGGGCGCACGGGCGTCGGGTCTTGGGGACTTGGTGCTGCCAGTGAGCTTGAGTTGGCCCGCGCATGATGATGAGCGCACCGTGTTCGAGGGGGATTTCGACCGGGGGGTGATCTCGGCGCTTGTGCCGCAGCAGGAAGCGCCTCGTCTCACCTAAACTCAGCGAGGCGATCGTCGGATTAGCTCCCAATTCCGGCTCGTCGTCGCTGTGCCAGCCCATGCTGTCGCGGCCGTCGCGGTACTGATTGAGCAGGACGCTGTTGAGGGGACAGTTGGCGGCGGCCTCGATCCGCGTCTTGAGGTCTAGCAGTGGCGCGGTCCACGGGCGCGGCTCCAGGGCTAGCCCCGAATAGGCGTAGTGGGCTTCTGGGGATCCATGCCAGGCCGAAAGACGCGGCGCGGGATGCTGGCGGCCAAAGATGACGACGTGGTGCTGTTGCCACTCAATGCCGTCCAACAGTTGCCGCATGAATTGGTCGGCCTCAGCAGGGGCCAAAAAGTCGGGGGCGTAGCGCAGGTCGCCGTCTGGGAGGGGAATGGCCCTCATTCTACTGCGAAGCCGAGGTCGTCTAGCGCTTGGCGCAGCGCGGCGCGAGTTGCATCGTCGAACGGGATACGGGGAGGACGGGCAGGGCCTACGGGTAGGCCGCGCATGGTCAACATTTCCTTGACGGCCGCTAGCAGGTCAAAGTGGAACAAGGTGGAGATGACCTCGTTGGCGCGCGCTTGCAGGGCCATGGCTGGCTGGATATCACTCGCTTCAAAGTGCTGCCGCATTTCCACGAACAGTTTGGGCATGATGTTGTAGGTCGAGCCAATGGCGGCGTCGCTGCCGGCGACCATGCCGCCGAGGCAGATTTCGTCGGGGCCGGAGATGAGGTTGAGGCGGTCGCCGCCTAGCTGCACGAGGCGCTGGAAGAAGTAGAAATTGCTGTCGGTGAACTTGAGGCCGCTGAAGTTGGGCACGGCTTGCATGGCTTCGAGGAACTGTTCGGCGGTAACGTTTTTATCGGCCGTGTGGGCGAGCCAATACACGTAGAAGGGCAGATCGGTGGCCGCGCCAATAGCTGCGTAGTGGGCGACCGCGGCTTGGAGGTCATTGGGCCGATCCACCGGCGCGACCGAAGCCACGGCGTGAGCGCCAGCGGCTGCGGCGTGCTGGGCCAATTCCACTGCATTGGCCGTGCTCGTCGCGCCGACTTGGAAAATCAGCGGTACGGCACCGGCCACTGCGGCGATGGTCGCTTCGGTCATAGCCTTGCGCTCGGGTACGCTCATGGCGCTTCCCTCGCCCGTGCCGCCGCAGACGAAAAAGCCGTTCGAGCCAGCGTCGATCA
>JAGWBY010000026.1:16029-37769 GCA_021295675.1 Candidatus Latescibacterota bacterium
GAAGCAGGGCACCAGCCCCCTGTCATGCTGAGCGAAGCGAAGCATCTCCTACCCAAGAAGTTTCTGCGTAACGTCAGTTAGGAATTAGGAATTATCAGTTATGAATTCTTAATTCCTAATTCGTAATTCCTAATTAATTAAACCACTTGGCCGCCGCGAATGGTAGCCACCGGCTCCCAACAGCCGCCGGGCCGCTCCTCGCCGTTGACGTCGCGCAAGGGTAGGGCCTCCTCGTTCCAGCGCAGCACTGCCAAGTCGGCGCAAGCGCCCGGAGCCAAGGTGCCGACTTCGCCCTCTAGGCCCAGCACTGCGGCGGGGCGGGCCGTGGCGCGGGCGAATACATCTGCTTCGTCCATGCCGGCGGCGATGAGCTTGGACATGGTGCGGGGGAGGTCGTGCTGGGGGCGGCTGTCAACGTGGCGGTTGTATTGGTCGGTCGAAACCGTATCGACGAGAAACCCTTGGGCAATGGTAGCCTCGGCAATGGGAAAGCTGAAGGAGTTCATGCCGTGGCCCAAGTCGAAGAGGACGCCGCGCTGGCGGGCTTGCCACACGTCGTCGGCAATGCGGTCGCCGTCCAGCAGGTTTTCGGGGAGGGCGTTGAGGGAGTAGGTCACTATGTCGCCGGGACGCAACAGGGGAAGTTGTTCGCGGCGGGGCCAGTCGGGTTTGAGGCGGGTGCCTACCAGTAGCGGTTTGCCGCTCAATTCCGCGGCCTCCAGCCCAGCGGCCATAATGGGGCGCGGGTCGAGGTCGTCGGCGCAGGCCCCGCCGGTGACGGTGACGGCAATGCCCCAAATGCTGCGGTCGTCTGCGGCAATGGCCCCGGCACAGGCTTGGGCATCGGCGTCGGCCAAGTCGTTAAAGCAGCGCACGGGGTGCGTTTCGCCGCGTTTGCACAGGTTGATGGCTAAGAGCACGCGGGTGCGCGAGGCTTCGATCACGGTGCGGCGATAGTCGTCTATGTTCAAGGCTCCGGCATCGCCTTGGGACATGACAGTGGTGACGCCGCGTGGCAAAAAGTGGATGTCCGGGTCGATGCCAAAGCGCGATTGGCCACGAGCTGGGTGGGCGTGTAGGTCGACCAGGCCGGGCAGCAGGAGAGCGTCGGGGAAGTCGAGCACGGTGTGGGCTGGTCCCTCGACGCTGGGACCAGAGGCGACAATGCGGTCGCCGCGAATGGCCACTGCGCCGGGGCCGTCTAGGCCGCTATCGGCGCAGAAAAGGCGCGGAGCGCGCACTAATAGGTCGTAGGTTTGTTCGGTCAATTTGTTAGTAAGCCACGGCGATGGTGCGGAACACGGTGTCATCGCCGGCATCGGCACCCAAATTGATGCGCAGGACGTACAGGCCGGGGGCGGCGCTCACTCCGTCGGCGTCGCGGCCATCCCAGGTGAAGAGGCGTTGCGAGCCCTCGGTGCCTGGGGTAAGGGCCGCTACTTGGCGTCCGGCCAGATCGAAGATTTCCACCTGCGGCTCACTTCCCTCGACTTTGAAGGCGACAAATCGCACCTCTAGCTGGTCGTTGATGCCGTCGCCGTTGGGGGTTACGGTCGTAGAGGCTAGTTGCAGGTCGTTGATGAGCTGGCCGCTGTCGGTCAGTTCGGGCAACATGACGATATTGGAGCGGCGCTCGGCCGCCTCGACCGACTGCCACAGACCCGGTGCCTCGCTCGACCCGAGGTCGAGGGTAAAGACGGTGGCGTTTTGCAGCAGGCGGGTAGTGAAGCTCACTCGCAGCGAGTCGCCGGAAATCACCTGCGGCAACGCGATGAGCAGCGAGTCGGCCTGCATGTCTAGGGTGGCCGGAACGACCGGTTCCGCGCCTACCATCACCGAGACGCTCTGGAGGTCAACGGGTTCGGGGACGGTGAAGCGCATTAGGTCAAAGCCGCTGTCGAGTTCGTCGGTCTCGGGCCAGAGGGTGTAGGTGAAGTGTGTGTCTTGGTTGGGGTTGGCCTCGCGGGGAGCGACGCTGCCGCGCGCGCCTTGGACTAGGGCCTCCTCGAACTCGACGGAGACTGAATTGACGGTCGGGGCGACGGTGGGATCGTCGGTGGAGAGGATCATCTCCAGCAATATGAAGCGGCGCGGGCTGGCCGATTTGAAGGTCTCTCCCGAAAACTGGTAGGTATTGCTGAACTCGTTCCAGTCTTCGCCCGTGACTAAGGTCGAGTCAACAGGCCCCCTGATCACTTTGGGCAAGCTGTTCCATTTCTCCTCGGTGACCAGATCGCCCTTCTTGTCGTAAAAGGTGTACTCCGCGCTGAGCGTATTGCCCGAGCGAGAGCGCAATTGCAAGCGGGTGCCTGGAGGCAGGTCGGCGTCCCAGTGCAGGGCCTTGATGACTTTGGGCCGCCCATCGCCGGCTACCTCGCCGAGGTTGATAAAGGCCGACCGCAACTCGACTTGGGCCGGATAACCCGGTGAGAATAGTTGTAACTCACCCCACTTGACGACACCCCATCCCCTGCAGCTAATTCCGCGCCAGAACAGGTAGCGGGCCTTGCGCGGCTTGAACAGATAGCGCATGTAAAGCAGGTTGTCGGCGTTGGGGGCCGGATGGGAGAAGGCCTCTTCGTAATCGACGTTTTCGGGCACTGCGACGGGTGGGGCGGTGCCCGTGGCCGGGGTGCCGTCGGAAAAGAGGATGGTGTGTCCTGGCCCAGCCCCAGAGACGGTGAAACCCAATGTGCCTTCGTCTGGCCGCATGGAATAGAGGAACATCTCGTCGATAAAGAATGTCGCGCCTAGGTCCGCGCGGAACCACGTGCCGCCTTCGGCCCATCCCGACAGATTACCACGGCAGCCGGTGACGGTATTGTTGGTGTTGAGGTTGGCGTCGAAGAGGTTGGGGGTGGAGCCGGTGCCGTCGCCTTCTCTGAAATTGCCGCGTAGGCTGGTGCCAATGGCGATGTTGTCGCCAATGCCGATGACCTCGATCTCGGCGAGGGCGGCGTTGGCGTTCTGCTCTTCGGAAATGATTTGGATGTACTGGATTAACCGGTAGTGGTTGCGTTCTGCGGGCGTTAGATCCAAATCAAGGTCAAACACTAGCGCGCTGTCGCGACCAGCGTAGCGCAACGGGATGACAATTTCTGATTCGGCGTTGGGGCGCGTGGTGCGGAAGGCTTGGCGGTAGAGAAAGAGGTCTTCGGTGGCCGAGATGCGCACGCCGGAGGTGGTGAAGACGCGGAATTGCCGGAATGGACGCGCGTCCTCTTGGTCGGGGAATTTCAGGCGAATCTCGCGGGCCAGGGCCGCACGGCCTAGGTCAATGGTGATAAACCAAGCTTCGCGGGCGTCGTCCGGGCTGGGTTGCCAATAGGTCGTTGGATCGCCGTCGATGGCCAGCGGGGCATCGGCCTCGTTGGAGCCAGCTTGCCAGAGACCTCCGGCGACGGCATCGCCCTTGGTGCGGGTCTCGTGGACGAAGAAGTGTGCGTCTTCGACGAGGTTGATGTCCTTGCGGAATTTGACGAGCGAGAGCTGGCCCTGTTCGCCGACTTGGACCAAGCCGAAGGGCTGTTGCCATTGAGCCCATTCCTCGGCGCTGTCGAAGGAGAGAATGTCGGCAGCGAGTGGGACGGCTAGCACGAGGTAGGCGATGATTGCGCGTCGCATCAAACCCTCCTTAGTAGGCAATGCCCAAAGGGCGGAGTTGGGGATCGGCAGCAAATTCCGAGCGCAGGTCTAAGGCCACCAAGTAGAGACCGGGCGGCAGCCGCCGACCCGATTCATCGCGCCCGTCCCATTGCAAGCTCTGCGGCCCCGCGCTCTGCAAGCCGGCTTCGACGAGGGCCACGCGCCGCCCGTCGAGGCTATAGACCTCGAGGACGACGGGAACGGTTTCGGGCAGGCGGAACAGCGAATAGGCCACGTGTAGTTCGTCGTTGATCCCGTCGCCGTTGGGCGTAAAGACCGCAGCGGAAAAAGTCAGGTTCTGGATGAAGTCGGTTGTTTGCCCCGTGGTGCCGAGCACGCGCAGGCTGTTGGTCGAGAGGGCCTCGCCGACATCAGCACCGACTACAGGTTGCGGCAGAACGTCGCGTTCGCTGTCTAGGACCTCGCTCTGGAAGGTGGTTGCGAATTCAAATATCTCCGTGCCAAAGACAATGCGGATCGGCGGGTTGTTGGCGCGGGTGATGCGCTCGGGCAGGTGGATGAGTAGGCCCTCGGGCTCCTGGATGATCTCGGCAGGCGCAGCTTCCGTGCGGCTCTCGCCTAGTTGCAGGCTTTTGAGTTCGGTCTGGTGCCCCGTGTGAATGCGCAACAGGTCGAAGCCGGGTGCGTCAACCGTCTCGAAATCGGCTTGGAGATCATAGACGAATTCTATCGCTTCGCCCAAGGGGACTTGGGTGATTCCGCTGGCGGGCTGTGGATCGTCTAGGGGAGCCACTTCACCGCGCACGTTAGCAGCCAACAGCGGGGCGGTTTCGAGCCACAGCGAGTCGAGGCGCACGAAGTCGTCGAAGGAATTGCTTTCCATGGTGACGCGGAACTGCAAATGGGTGCCGTTGCGCAGGTTGATCGGTTGACCCGATTCGACGAAGGGTGCGGACCAGAAAGTCCAGTTGTCTGAATCGTAGCCGATGGACGCGCGGACGCCGGGTTTGGGCTGGCGTTCGCTCAGGTCGGATGCAGCGGTAATGCGCACGAAGCGAGTACGCAGGGCGTTTTCGTAGTAGTCGCGCGAGACTGTCCGTTCGAGCCCGGTATCCATGTATTCGTGATAGACGGCCGGGTCGTCGTCTAGACCAGTGCGCACCTCGATCTTAACTTGGGCCGCCGCGTCGGGGGTTTCCACTGGAGTCCCATTGACCATGCGGAATTTTGTCGCCTGCCAGAACAGCCGCCCGAAATTCACGGGTTCGCCGAGGTCTGTTATCTTGGTCTTGTAGATGGCCCGCTGCGGCACGCCTTGGGCGAAGAGCTGGAACTCGCTGATCGAGCCGATGAGAGCAAAGGCGACGTTGCCGCTCTTGGCTTGGGCGTCCTCATCCAGTAGCGAGAGCGTCCGTCGGTAGCGGAAAAAGCGCAGATACTGGCGGTTGAAGTCAATGCGGACCTGCGGGATAAAATTGTTGTCAACATCGGCGATGACGGTGGAGAGTGGGTTGACATTGCCTTCGAGCACCGGGGGTTCGGGCGCGACCGAGGCGGTCACCTGAAAAGCGGGAACGAAGTCCGTTTCCAGCGGGGTCCCGTCGGATCGAAAGCCTTCGCTGGGCGGGATAAAGCCGAAGGCCACCGCTGGTACCGACACGGCCAAATCCATGGTGAAGGTTTCCTTTTCGATGCGGTCGGCTTTGGGTGGGTTGTAAGTGATCGGGTCGCCGTCGATGAGCCAAGAGCCGTTTTCCGAAGGGTCGGGCACTCCGTGGTTCCACTTCCACATCCGCGGCGTTTCGCCGTCTAGGTAGTCGAAGATGCGGTCACTGGGGTCGCGCCAGAAAGTCCAGTTGTCGATGTGGGAAAAAACCGTCTCGTCCAGCGTGAAGTACGTAGGCTGGATGGCACCGGGAGTAGTTGCGAAATCGACGAAGAGGCGGGTGGTGTCGTTCTCGCTCCAAGCCAAGCCGCTGCCGCCTAGTTGCCAGTGGGAAATCTGGGCGGTGGCGCTTTGCGTTAAGATTAGAGTGTACAGGACGATTGTGGCACGGCGCATGACGGTTCTCCTTTCGCAGGAAGCATGGGCTAATATAATGCGCTGTAAGCAATTGTCCTATTTGAGGATATCAGTACGCCACGGCGATGGTGCGCAGCGCCGTATCGTCGCCGGCGTCAGCCGCTAGGTCGATGCGGCAGAGATAGGTGCCGGGTGGCACGAGGTCGCCTTGGGTGGCGCGTCCGTTCCAAGTAAAGACGTGAGCCAAGCCGTCGAGGGTTGGAGTCTCGAGTTCGGCAACCGGCCGTCCGGCGAGGTCGAAAATGTGCACTTGGGGCGTGCGTTGCGCGACCTTGAAGGCGACGAAGCGGATAACCACTTCGTCATTGATGCCGTCGCCGTTGGGAGTGAGCACTGGCGAGGAAATCGAGAGGTCGTCGATGAGCTGAGTGGTGCCGGTCAGGTCGGGGAGCATGACGATATTGGCGCGACGCGTCAGCGGCTCGACCGATTGCCACAGGTCTGGATGGCTGCTCGAACCCAAGTCGAGGCCAAAAAGCGTGGCGTTGTGTACTACGCGGGTGGTGAAGCTGACTTGCACGGAGTCGGCGGCAATCGCGCGGGGCAGGGCGATTTGTAGGGTGTCGGCGCGGATGGCTATAGAAGACGGCTCGATGTGGGTATCGCCCACGCGGACTTCGACGGCTGACGCTTTAGCGGGGAGGGCAAAGCGCAGCAAGTCGAAGCCCGCGTCTGCGGCATCGGCCGCCGACAACAGGGTATAAGTGAAGCGAGTGTCCTCGTTGGGCAGGGCGACTCTGGGGGCGATCAGACCGCGCGCACCCTGCAACAGCGCGTCCTTGTACTCAAGCGCCAGCGCGTCAATCGCGGGTGCCACTTGGGGATCGTCGGTCGAGAGGATCATCTCCAATTGCACGAAGCGGCGCGGGCTTTGCGACTTGAATGCCTCGCCGGAAAAGTTGTACGCCTCGCTCCACGCATCCCAATCCTCGCTGACCACAACGGTAGTGTCGATTCTTCCCCGCAGCACTTTGGGCAGGCTGAGCCATTTCTCTTCGGTGATTGACTCGCCGATCTTGTCGTGGAAGGCATAGACTTCGCCTTGGGTGTTGCCCGAGCGCGAGCGCACTTGCAGGTGAGCGCCCGGTGGGATGTCGGCGTCCCAAGAGAGGCTGCTGATGACTTTGGGGCGGCCGTCGCCGGCGGCCGTGCCGAGATCGATAAAGTCCGAGCGCATGACGACTTCGGCGGGATGGCCTGGCGAAAAGAGCATCAGCTCGGTCCAGCGCGAACCCCACCCTCGGGGGGTATGAGCGTGCCAAAATAGGTAGCGGACCCTGCGCGGTTGGAACAGATAGCGCAGATAGCGCATGGGTTCGGGGTCGGGTTGGTCGATGAGAGTGGCGAAGTCGAAGGATTCGGGGATGGGGAGTTGGGAGTTGATGACGCGGGTGCCGTCTGAATAGAGGAAGTTAAAACCACGCGGCGCACCAGCCACGCTGCCGACCGTGCCCTCGCGCGGCCTGAGCGCGTAGAGGAAAAGCTCGTCGAGCCAGAATACGGCCCCTAGGTCGATGAAAAACCAAGTGCCCTGATCCTCCCAGGTGCGGACGCGGCCCTCAAAGCCCACGGGCAGGATGGAACTGGCGGTGTTCATGTCGCCGTCGAGGACATTCTCGGTGGAGCGGGCGGTAAGTCCGTCAATGATGTCGCCGCGCAGGTCATTGCCCAAACTGACGTTGTCGCCGACGGCGAGGACTTCGATTTCGGCTAGCGCGCCTTCAGGGTCGAAGTCTTCGACGGTGAAGTTGATGTACTGGATGAGGCGGTACTGGTTGAATTTTTCTAGATCGACATCGCGATTGGAGTCGAGGACTTGGGCGCTGTCTTGGATGTCGAAAGCGAGGGGAATCGAGACGGTGGTATCCCGGTTGGGTTGGGTCGTGAGATAGACTGGGCGAAAGATAAAGAGATCGTCGAGAGCGTCGGAAGTGATGCCGGTGGCGGTGAAGACGGTGAATTGGCGGAAGGGGCGTGCCCCTTCTTGGTCGGGGAAGTGCAGGCGGATCTCGTTGACTAACACAGTGCGACCGAGGTCGATTTGCACGAACCAGTCGCCGAGGGGATCGTCGGTAGAGGCCTGCCAGAAGGTCTTGCGGTCGCCGTCGATGATCCGTCTAGCTGCGGTCGGGTTGCTGCCCGCTTCCCAGATCCCGCCCGGCACGTTGGCACCGCGCGAGCGGGTGAGATGAGTGAATTCGGTCGCGTTGGCGATGGCGTTGATATTTTTGCGGAATTTGACTAGTTGCAACCGTCCGCGGTCGTCGAACTCGATTAGGCCGTGGGGTCGCTTCCAGGTTGACCAGCTAGCGGCGCTGTCGAAGCGGAATTCCGCAGCGGCGAGCATTGTGGCCGAACAAAGGACCAAGAGCAACAAAGGACGCATTGGCCGTTAATAGGCAATGCCCACGGCCAATAGCTGTTTGGCCTGGACGGACTGGGTTTGCAGGGCGATGGAGAGCAGGTAGAGGCCCGGCGGCAGGAGTTGGCCGGTCTCGTCGCGGCCATCGTAGGTGATCGCCCGCGGGCCGGAGTCTTGCAGGCCCTTGTCGAGGCGGGCGATACGGCGGCCGTCCAAGGCGTACACTTCTAGCGCCACGGGCACCGCACCGGGAAGGCGGAAGAGCGAATAACGCATCTGGAGCTGGTCGTGGACGCCGTCGCCATTGGGGGTCAGCACCGGTGTGGACAAAGCGAGCGATTGGATGAAATCAGGTGTTTCGTCGTTCGCGCCCAATACTCGCAGGCTGTTGGTGGAGACCGCTTCACCGGCGTCGCCGGCGAGGATCGGCTGGGGAAGCGATTCGCTGTCAGCGGCGAAGATTTCGCCGGTAAAGGTCGAGGCGAATTCAAAGACTTGGGTGGCGAAGATCACGCGGACCGGCGCGTTGTTGGCGCTGGTGACGCGCCGGGGCAATTGCAGCACCAAACCGTCGTCTTCCGCTACTGCGACTGGATCGACGGGAGCGAGTGGGACGCCCATTTCGAGGCCGCGAAAGGCGGTGGGGTTGCCGGTGTGGATCCTGAGCGCGTTGAAGCCAGGAGCGGTGCTACCGTCGAATTCGGCCCGCACCTGATAGACGAATTCGGTCTGTTGGCCCAAGGCGACTTCGGTAAAGCCGCGCTTGGGCTGCGGGTCGTCGCGCCGCGCCACTTCGGCGAAGACCTCGGCGGCCAGTAGGGGCGCGGTCTCGATCCACAGCGAGTCAAGCCGCAGCCAAGCGTCGAAATCGCGGCTCTCCAAGGAAAGATCCACCTGTAGATGCGATCCGCTCCTGATCCGGATGAGCTGGCCCGATTCGGTAAAAGGCACTGACCAGAAAGACCAGTTGGCGGAATCGTAGCCGATGGAGGCGCGAATCCCGGGTCGCGGGTCGCGGTTGAGCTGGGCGGTGAGCGTCTCGTAGGTCTCGCGCGAAACCTCCTTCTCGCGGCCGATGTTGGTGTATTCGTGGTAGGTCGCCGGGCTGTCGTCGCGGCCAACGCGGACCTTGGCCTTGAGCCAGACGGGGGCGTCGGGATCTGCGACGACCGCGCCATCGACCAAGCGCAGCGGCGTGCCCGCCCAGTGCAGGCGGCCAAAATTTACGACTTGGCCCAGATCGACTACTTGGCTGAGATACACAACGCGCTGCGGTATGCCTTGGCCGAAGACCTCAAATCCCCCGATTGAGCCTTTGAGCGCGATGGCTTGGTTGCCTTGGCCGCCGCAGTCGCGGCAGATGTTGAGGGCTTCCTCGTCGGCCAGCGACAATTGGCGACGCCAGCGGAAGAAGCGGGCGTACTGGCGGGGGAATTCTATCTGCACGGAGGGTTCGAAGTTGGCACCGACATTGGCGATGGTTTTTTCAAAGAGATCGTTGCCACCCCAGTGAACGGCCGGTTCAGAGTCCGTGCCGATCGAGACATCAAAAGCCGGGACCGCGTCGAAGGGCAGGGGTGTGCCGTCAGAGCGGAAGCCCTGCGAGGGAGTGAAGAAGCCGAAGCGCACGGCGGGGATCGGCACGGCGGTGTCGAAGGAGAAGAACGTGGCTCCGACCGATTCGGAACGGGGGGCGTTGTAGGTCGTGGAATCGCGATCAATGAGGAAAACGCCGCTTTGGGTCGGATCGCCGCCGGCACCGTTCCAGCGGTTCCAGAAGCGGGGTTTCTGGCCATCGACATAGCCGAGGTTGTGCAGAGAGGGATCGCGCCAGAACTCCCAGTTTTCCAGCAGGTGAATGACGTTTTGGTGCGGCTGCAGGTAAAGCGGCTGGATCGCACCGTCGGCAAAATCGACGAGGACTTGGAGGGAGTCGCGCTGGTCCCACGCCGCCCCACTGCCGCCCAGTTGCCACTTTGCTACTTGAGCGTGGCTGGGCGCGACGGCGAGAACTAAGATCAAAGGCCAAGCACTGCGCATCGGATACTGTACCTCCGCCGAGGTGAAATGCTAGCGGGAAGATAACGCAAAAAGAGCCATGCGCCGAATTAAAATTGCCGCTGGGATGCGAAGTCCTAATAGGCGACGGCGATGGTATGCAGCATGGTATCGTCACCGGCGTCGGCACCGAGATCGACGCGCAGGACGTAGATGCCAGGCTCTGCGACTGCGCCACTGGTTTGAGTACCGTCCCATGTGAAGAGGCGGTGCAATTCCTCGGTGACCGGGGCGAGGACGGCTACTTTGCGTCCGGCGAGGTTGAAGATTTCCACCCGCGGCGCGCGGCCTTCGGCTTTAAGGACGACGAATCGCACCTCTAGTTGGTCGTTGATGCCGTCGCCGTTGGGCGTGAGTGTCGGCGCGGAGATGAAGAAATCGTCGATGAGCTGGCTGCTACTGGTCAGTTCGGGCAGCATGACGATATTGGCGCGGCGGGCAGCCGGTTCGACCGATTGCCAGAGGCCCGGATGCGCGCTGGAGCCTAAGTCCAACGCAAAGAGCGTGGCATTGCGCACTAAGCGGGTGGTAAAGTGGACGCGGACCGAATCGTCTCGGACCGGATCGGGTAAGGCGATGAGCAGGGAGTCGCCGCGCAGGGAAGCCGCCGCCGAGATGGTTTCGGCACCCTTTTCCACGCTCACGCTGTGCAGATCGATCGGACCTGGTAGGTCGAAGCGCAGTAGGTCGAAGCCGACGTCATCGGAGCCAGCGCTGGGCAACAGGGTATAGGTGAAGGCCGTGTCCTCGTTGGGTGGGGCACTGCGCGGCTCGATGCGCCCGTGGGCACTCTGAAGCAGCGCCGCGTCGAATTCGATCGACAGCTCGTTGACTGTGGGTGCGACCTCGGGGTCGTCGGTGGCGAGAATCAACTCCAGTTGCACGAAGCGACGCGGACTTTGCGATTTAAAGGTTTCGCCGGAAAATTGGTACACATTGCTCCAAGCGTCCCAGTCCTCGCCGACGACCAACGCGGTGTCGATAGCACCGCGCAGCACTTTGGGCGAGCTGTTCCATTTTTCTTCGGTGATCTCTTCGCCAATCTTGTTGTAGAACGTAAAGACCGGTGCCAGCGCGTTGCCCGAACGCGAGCGCAGTTGCATTCTGGTTGCTGGAGGCAGGTCGGCATCCCAGTGCAGGGCCTTGATGACTTTGGGTCGCTCGTCGCCGACGATCTGGCCGAGGTCGATAAAGCCGGAGCGCAGTGAGACTTGGGCGGGATAGCCCGGTGAGAACAGCATGAACTCGCCCCATTTGGATTCTTGCCAATCGCGGTCGGTCAGGCCGTGCCAGAACATGTAGCGCATCCTGCGCGGCCTGAATTTATAGCGTATGCGATAGAGGCCATCCGCCTTGGGATTGACGTGCGTGAGCAGGTCGCCGTAGTCGAGCGGCGCAGGTACGGGCAGGGAAGTGCCTACGCTGAGCGAGCCGTCCGAGACTAGGATGTTGTGACCTGGGCCAGCCGAGCCGCGGTGATAGCCCGCAGTGCCCTCAAAAGGTTGGAGCACGTAGAGGAACAGTTCATCGACGAAGAACACGGCCCCTAGATCGACGTAGAACCAGGTGCCGGCCTTCTCCCAACCTTGGTCGCCGCGCCCAGAGGTGATGAGGTTGGTGGTGTTGATATCGGCGTCAAAGAGGTTATTTGGGGCCGCGGCTACCGTGCCGTTGAGAAAGGTGCCGCGCCCGGCGGTGCCGATGCTGATATTGTCGCCCACGGCGAGTACTTCGACTTCGGCGAGCGCCGCATCTGGGCTCTGGTCTTCGACGACGATACTGATGTACTGAATCACTTGGTAGCGGTTTTCAAAAGTTCGATCAATGGCCATAGCTGGATCGACCGTCAGGACGGTATCGGCGGCCGGGTACTCGAGGGGAATGGTCAGGGAAGTGGCATGGTTGGGCAAGGTGGTGCGATAGACTGGATCGTATTTGAAAACGTCGGCCGTGGCTTGGATGCGCGCTCCGGTGGTGCTATAGACGGTGAACTGTCGCAGCGGGCGGGCACCCTCTTGGTCGGGGAAGGTCAGGCGGATGTGGCGGGCGAGCACGGCGCGGCCCAAGTCGATATCGAGGAACCAATCTTTGAGTTGGTCGGCCGGATCGGGTTGCCAGAAGGTTGCGGGATCGCCGTCGATGGCGTTTGTGGCTGTCGCACTCCCGCTGCCGACCTGCCAGATTCCGCCTGCTACTTCGCCGCGTTTTTGGGTGGAATGAGTGAAGAGATGGGCGTCGCGGATGGCGTCCACTTCCTTGCGGTATTTGGTCAGACGCAGCACGCCCTCGGCATCCACCTGTACTACCCCCGCTGGCATGGTCCAGCTTTGCCATTTTTCTGCGCTGTCGAAACTCAGCATTTCGGTCCAGCCGGGAACGGCCGACGAAGCGAGCCAAGCTGTAAAGGCAACGAAGAAGCGCATTTTAGTAGGCGATGCCTAGCGGGTGCAGCAGGCGTTCGCTGATCCCGTCGGATTGCAGCCCCACTTCGAGCAGGTAGAGGCCGGGCGGCAGAAGCTGTCCTTGGGCGTCGCGTCCGTCCCAGCTAAGGCGCTGCGGTCCAGAAGCCTGCGGTGCAAACGACAGGTGTGCGACCTGCCGGCCGTCCAGAGAATACGCTCGTAGTTCGACGGGTACGCTAGCGGGCAGGCGGAAGAGGGAATAAGAGACCTGCACTAGGTCGTTTACCTGGTCGCCGTTGGGAGTCAAAACCGGCGTTGAAAAGCGCAGGTTCTGGATGGCGTTGACGCGACCGCCCTGCGCACTCAGCACGCGCAAGCTATTGGTCGATACGGCGGCCGTGGCATCGCCGCCCCGGATGGGTTGGGGTAGGCTTTCGGTCGCGGTGTCGATGGCCTCGCCTTCAAAGGTCGTGGCGAAGACGAAGACATCGGCGGTGAACTCAATGCGGATGGGCGCGTTGTTGCCGGCATGGACCCGCTCGGGCAACTCGATGAGGAATTCGTCGTCGTTGATCTCGACCCGGCGCGGTTCGACGGGCACCAAGGGATCGCCCATTGCCAGCGTCTGAAGATGGACTCGGCTGCCGGTGCGGATGCGCAGCGCGTCGAAGCCTCGCTCTGAGGTGGCGAAGTCGGCGCGAATATCGTAGCTGAAGTTGGTCGCCTGCCCTAGAGCCACTTCGGTCAAGCCGCGTGCCTGCGGGTCGTCGAGGCGGGCGACTTCGCCGACGATCTGGCGCGCCAGGAGCGGTGCCTGCTCGATCCACAGTGAATCTAGGCGCGTAAAGGCGTCGAAATCCGCGCTATCGAGGGTAATTTTGATTTGGATATGGGAGCCGCTGTGCAGGTTGAGCGGCTGGCCAGACGCGGTGAAGGCCGGCGACCAGAAGGTCCAGTTGTCCTCGTCGTAGGCCACGGACGCCCGGACCCCAGGCCGATCGCTGGCGACGTAGCCGTAGCCTTGCGACTCCTTGAGGTCAAACTCGTAGCGCTGGCGCGAGACTTCAACCTCGCGGCCCTTGTCGTCGAATTCGCGGTAGATGTTGGGGTCTTGGTCGCTACCGGTGCGCACCTCGACGCGCAATCCGACCGCCGCTTCGGGAGCCGGGATCAAGGTGCCGTCCGCCATCCGCATGGAGGTCGCCGACCAGAACAGTCGGCCGAAGTTCACTTCCGCGCCCAAATCGATGATTTTGGATAGATATAGTACGCGCTGCGGGACCCCGTGGGCGTAGAGTTCAAAGTCGCCGATGGTCCCCGGCCGCGCTTGGCCGGATAGCGAGTTTTCTTGGAGGACAAAGGTCGGATCGAGGACGGACTCGTTGCGTCGCCAGCGGATGAAGCGAACGTATTGGCGGGGCAGGTCGATTTGCACGGTGGGGGACAGGTTTTCGGCGACATTGGCGATAAGCGGGCCAATGCGCGCGTAGGAGTTGTGCCCATGCCATTCGGGATCGGGTTCAGTGGCGACGCTCACTTCAAAGGCGGGGACCGCATCGTCGGCCAGCGGAGTGCCATCCGAGCGAAACCCACGCGGTGGCGTGAAAAAGCCGAAGCGGGTGGCTGGGACGGGCACCGCCACGTCAAAGGTAAACCAGTCGAAGTTCCGCAGGTCCGAAGACGGGGGGTTGTAGGTGGTGCTGTCGCCATCGATTAGGTACGTGGCATTGTGTACGGTTCGCGAGTCGCCCAAGCCCCGCTTCCAAGCGCGGGGTCGCTGGCCATCGATGTAGCCGATTTCGCGGGGAAATTTCCACGGGGACCAGTTGTCGAGGTGCGAAAAGACGGTTTGGGCAGAAGTCAGGTAGATGGGCTGGATGGCCCCGGGGACGGAATCGAAGTCGATGAAGATGCGCACCGAATCGCTCGCCGACCATGCAAGGCCACCGCTGCCGCCGAGTTGCCAAGTGCTTATTTGCGCCGACAGAACACTGGGCAGCAAGAGTGGGGAGAGGGTGGCAAGGATGCGGCGCATGGGCAGGACTCGCGGGAGACAGACGATCTTATAGAAGGTAAATACGCAAAATCGGTCGTCTGGACAAGCGGCCTAGGCCCTGAATGGCACCAGCCAATCCTCCTCGATCCCTAGATCAAAGCCCGGTCCGCGCGGCACAAATTCCAGATAGCTGTCTTGAGGCACCAGCGCCCCCGGCTCGGATACTTCCTCCAGCGGGATGCCTGGATCCGAGCCGATGTAGTATTCGCCCCAGGGCGTGTTGGGCATTGCCCAAGTCAAGTGCTGGCCATAGGGATCGCGCCCGCCGCCGTGGAGGCAGACTTCAAGGCCGGCGGCCTCGGCCATGTGGCAGATTTTGATACAGGCGGTCAGCCCGCCGACCCAATGAATATCGGGTTGCAGCACGTCGAGGGCGCGGTGCTCGATCATTTGCTGGTAGGGATAGTGGGTGTAGAAGTGTTCGCCGCTGGCCAGCGTTTGCCAAGGCAGGCACTCTTTGAGTTTGATGTGACTTTTGACGTCTTCGGGGATCAGGCACTCCTCCAGCCAGCGCAACTTGTAGGGTCTGAGGCGCTCGGCTAGGCGGACGCTGTATTCGACGTCAAAGGCCATGTAGCAGTCGAGCTCAATTCGCGGACTTCGGCGACCCGCCGCTCGTTTTGGTCTAGGCCCCACAGGCCGTCGGCCGGGCCGTACTGGCAGGGGAGTTTGAAGGCGCGGAAGCCCAGTTCGCGGTACCAATCGACGTCGTCGCCGGTGGCGTAGGTGAAAATCCGCTCGCGGGCTGGGCCGCCGATGAGCTGGTACACGGGTTTTTGTTGCAGCTTGCCGGCCAGATCCCACAGCGCTAAGTCCACGGCGCTGATGGCGACGGTGGCGATGCCGACGGTGCCGAAGGGTTTGGAGACGCGGAACATCATATCCCACAGCTTGTCGATGGCCAGGCAGTCCTCGCCTATGAGGATGTGGGCGAAAGCGTCTTCGACGACCACGGCGACAGGCCGACCCGCAGCCGTGCCCAAGCCCCAAGTGCCGTCCTCGGCCGTGACTTTGACTGCGAAGCCGGGCCATTGTTGGGCGGCGTAGAGTTGGCGACGGGGCTTGAAGCGCGGGAAGCGCGACATCGGGTTGGCCACTTCAATTTCGGTGGGCCAGGCCTTGCGGCGGGGTTGGCTCTGCTGGGCAGGGGCCGTCGAAGCGGAGAGCGTCGAGCCGGCTTGGGAACGGGCGCTGAGCGAAGGGCCGTCGGGGCGTTGGATGCGGACTAGGTCGATGGATTTGATTTTCATTGCTTTAGATGCCTTAGAGCTAAATTTCCGTGAATGTATCCATGATGTTAGTCATAGAACGATCTTGAAACCCTGCGAAAGGAAGGATTGATCCCATGAGTGGTCGCCGTCCCTTTAGTGAGTTGACCAAAGACTTCACGTCGGAGCGCCGTCAGCGCATTGAGGCGAAAAAGGCCGAGTTGCGGAGTTAGCGGGTAGTCTGCCGGTAGCTTTGCTGGGTGATTTCAGTCCTTTCCTTGCTTTTTCGCGTCCCTAATCATTGACAGCAAGAATTTTCCGACACTCTCAGCCTGGTCGAATTGCTCAATAGGGACCGAAAGGTCAGCCACCTCTATGGTCGGGCCGTCCTGAGCGCGATGATACCACTTACGTTTTTCACTCCCTAGAACACTGATGTCGCTATGCGTCATCCTAAACCAGCTCCCATCAAATTGAAACTGATACTTCCCAACGTCGCTGGGGACTTCCTTAGTATGAACTATATTGGACGTCTTTCTTATTCTACTAATACGGGCCTTCATTAAATGATTATTGGATAAGTCTTGGACTAAGGCTTGAAAATCACGAACATCAGTTATAGTGACTTGGGCTGCCTGATAAACAATGCCATGGGATTGAGGGACAAGGGAACACCAGCGAACAGACTCATTTGCCATATTATCGGCACGTTGAACTATTTGGCGAGCTATTTCAAGATTCATACTTACTAGTTCACCGAACCAAGTAGCAATGAGTTTCACCCCAATATGGTACTCCTGAGCTATTTGTAGCTCCATGATATGAGCGACCGCATCGCCGGGAAAGTCCTCTACAAACTTGTTGTACTCATGGATAAGGGGCAAAATGCGGGGTTCAAAATCCTGGGACAATTCCAAGACGGCATTCGGAATCTCTTCCTTCTTTTTATCGAACAAGAGTTGCTTCCCTTCCCAGTAGGCCTCCATCCCATCTTTATACAGCATGAACCTGTAAGACATGGCCTTCTTAGCCGTATCGGTCCCTGGAAACTCCGTTACGACCTTATCGTACCACTCACGGGCCATAGTAAACTGATTGATATGGGAAGTGTATATGCTCCACTGTTTCGGCGGATCCCACCAAAACTGGGCGTTAAGAAGGTAGGATTGAGCCAACGCATCACGCATCACTTCCTCCCTATCGCGTATCTCTTCCTTCGCGCTCTCAAGGATCAAGGCATTGTAATCTTCCAAAAGGTATTTAATCCCTGCTGATACAGTCCGGCCTTTTTCTGTATTGGGAAACTCATCAATAAGGAGCCCCCACGTTTCAGTAGCTAGCCCTATCTCCTTATTGTTGAAGGCTATAAGCCCAAGCTGATACAAGGCGTCTGCCTTATCTTCTTCGTGGGTCTCGTCGTTGTATAGCAGGTCGATAAAGGCCCGCTTTGCATCCACCTCAAGGCCGTGCATCTTGAGCATAAGACCGCGACTAACCGATGGCTCGGAATAACTGGGAATCGACCAAGCGAGGATCAGCATGGCCGCTGGGGTAAGTAGGTATTTCACAATACGACTCCTATATTCACGAGGCTGATCAGTCCTTCCTGAGTTCAAGCAAAACATAGACTGCGAAGGCTCGCCGATACTTGACGGGCACCTTCTGAAAGCGACTGAGGATATCCTCCGCTTCATCTATATCTTCGAGAACTTCGGATTTATAAGAAACCTCATCCGGGTCGTAATCCGCACGATGGCGTTTATCCTGCATTTCGACGAACATACCCGCGAAGTCTTGAATAGCTACCGGAAAATCGTTGACCATTTTACGGTTTTGGCATCGCCTCTTAGCCGATCCATGCTGCAACGCCCGATATGCCTGACGCCACGCAGACTTGCTCCGGTCGGCTCCTCGGCCCCCGACAACCATGTCCGCACAAGTTCGTGCCAAGCAATGAAACAGCGCGTAGTAGATTGCGCTAGTGGCCCGACGAAGGCTTGCTTGCCTCGGCTTGCCGCTTTTGGCTCGCGTCAAATCCCTAGCTGTCTCAATAAGATCGGAGGGCCTCAAGGTCTCGGTCCCGTAGTTCGGATTTGGCGATAAACGAGATAATAGGGAACGCTTCCGTGCCCACCTCTGCTAGTTTGGGGCGCAGGTGACGTATCAGGCCAGAGGTTCTCTGAGCACCGAGGCGGTCCTCGTTGAAGATAGCTTTGATAACAAGAATCTCGTCGCCGTATTGATCGAAATCTGGTCTTACCGCAATCAGTTCAAACACGTCACCGCATCGTTCTATCAAGGTCTCTTCGATAACGTCTTTGACTTTTGGCAAGTCATGTTCCGTCATTGTCTGCTCCTTTCACTTATCCACATAACTTCTTGATCCCTCAGACTAAAATAAGGCTTGGCGGCATGGCTCCGTTCAATTTTTCTTACCCGTTCCCTCCCCACGCGAGGGATTCGGCTTCGGCTGCCGACAAGGTGAGGTCGGCTTCTGCGGCGGCTGGTTCTTTCCACTCGGCGAGCAGATCGGCCAATTCGGCGAGAGAAGCGGTTGTCAGCAGGAGGCGGCGCAGCTCGGAGGCGCGGGGCAGGCTTTTGAAGTAGAGAGCGAGATGCTTGCGCGTCTCGCGGACGCCGGCGCGTTCGCCTTTGTACGCGGCCATCAGGCGTAGCTGCTCCAGCGCTAAGTCGATGCGCTCTGAGAGGGTTGCGCCGCTGCGGCCGGAAAAGAGCCAGGGATTGGCGAGGGCCGCCCGCCCGACCATGACTGCGGAGCAGCCTGTTTCTTGCTGCATGAGGCGGGCGTCGTCGAGGGTGAGTACGTCGCCGTTGCCGATGATGGGCAGCGAGGAGGCTTCGACGGCTCGGCCGATCCAGTGCCAGTTGGCGCGGCCCTTGTACTTTTGCACGACGGTGCGGGCGTGGATGGCCACTGCTTGGGCACCGGCGTCCTCGCAGCGGCGCACCACTTCGAGGATATTGATCTCCTCTTCGTCCCAGCCTAGGCGCGTCTTGACGATGACCGGAACCGAGACGGCCTTGACCGTGCGCTCGACGGCTTGATAGAGCCGATCGAGATCGCGCAAGTAAGCCGCGCCACAGCCTTTGGCGACGATCTTGGGTACGGAACAGCCAAAGTTGATGTCCACCACCTGCGCGCCGCGCCGCTCGAATTCTCGCGCCCCATTGGCGATCAGATCGATGTCGTTGCCGTAGATTTGCGCGGCCAGCAGCGAGATGCCAGTGTCGGCGTAGATGGGCGCGTCGGAAAAGTCGAGCATCTGCATGCTCTTGCGCGAGTGGATGCCGATGGTGCGGCAGTTGATGAATTCAACTCCGACCAACTGTGCCCCGAGGCGTGCGCAGATAAGGCGGAAGACCCAGTTGCTCACCCCGGCCATTGGGGCTAGGGTGAGGATGGGCATATTCGCCTTGAAGGGATTGAGCTGGTGTGGGCCGAGTTGCACGAGCTTACAGTGGGTTCTCCATTTGCAGCTTGGCGGCGATGGCCTTTTCTCTTTCGGCCTCGGCGATCATGCCTTTGCGCTGGTAGAACATGGAGAGGCTGGTGTGGACGAGGAAGTCGTCGGGGTCGTGCTCGGCAGCCTTTTGCGCCGCGCTGAGTGCTTGGTCGAGGTCGCCCAACTTCTCGTGGCAATGCGCCATAGCTTGGTAGGCATCGGCAAATTGCGGATCGAGGGCGATGGCTTGGGCCAAGTCGTCCAAGGCTCCGGCAAAGTTTTGCTGGACGAATTTGTTCATGCCACTCTTATAGAGGGTCATTTTGTCGGTCATGGCGTAGGCCTGCTTGGGGTGAATTGTTGATATTTTGTCCATCCTAAAAGTAGCGCAAAGTGATATATTGATGCAATGGCGTCAGGCTTGAGGAACAAGCGAACAAAGGAGGAGCCATGTTGCACTGGGCTATGTTCGGCGCGGCCTTGCTAGCCTCTGTCGCCGAGGGGCAACCGCGCTTTGACATCGACTACGTAGAGAGCATTGAGCCGCGGACCTATGTGGCGCATCGCACGGCTGGGGCTATCGACATTGACGGCAATCTCGACGAGCCGTCTTGGCAGCGGGCGGATTGGACCGAGCCTTTCGTCGATATCGAAGGCGAGCGCAAGCCCGTGCCGCGCTTGCAGACGCGGGCTAAGATGCTGTGGGACGACGAGTATCTATACATCGCCGCTGATTTGGAGGAGCCGCACGTGTGGGCCACCATTGGGCTGCGCGACGCGACGATCTACCAAGAAAACGATTTTGAGGTTTTTATCGACCCGGACGGCGATACGCATCAGTACTACGAGTTTGAGATCAATGCCCTCGGCACGGAGTGGGATTTGTTGATGATCAAGCCCTACCGCGACGGCGGTCCCTACATCAGTGCTTGGGACATCGCCGGGCTGCAAACGGCTGTGCGGGTGTGGGGCAGCATCAATGATCCCAGCGACGAGGATCAGGGCTGGTCGGTGGAGATGGCTTTCCCGTGGGACGTGCTGGCCGAGGCCACGCACAAGAAGGTGCCGCCGATGGATGGCGATCAATGGCGGATCAACTTTTCGCGCGTGCAATGGGCCTTGGTCACCGACGTGGGCAAGTACATCAAAGTAGAGGACCACAGCCCGGACAACTGGGTCTGGTCGCCGCAAGGGTTGGTTAATATGCACTACCCAGAAAAGTGGGGGTTCGTGCAGTTTGCCACTGAGGTGGTAGGGCGGCAAGAGGTGTCCTTTCGCCCGGCCGCCGCCGAGGGGGCCAAGCGCGTTTTGCGCGGGATTTACTACCGCCAGCAGAGGTTTCGTCGCGAGCGCGGCTACTATGCGTCTAGCTTGGACTCGCTTGGCATGGAAGCGCGGGTTTTGCAGCACTTCCGCTGGCCGCCGGTCATCCAAGTGACTGACCACCAGTTTGAGGCGCAGCTAGAGGAAACCGTTGATTTGGACGAGGATGGCCAGATCAACCGCTGGCTCATCCGCGCAGACTCGCGCACTTGGCGCGATTAGGGCCGTTGCCCCGACTGCAAAATCGCCCTATAATGCCTTGCCCGTATCCACAAACCATTTTAAGGAGGCCCTTGTGAAGAACGTAAAATTGATGATCCTGCTCGCCTGTTGTCTTCTGGTCCCAGCCGCGCCGCTGTGGGCGCACTGCGAAATCCCCTGCGGCATTTATGGGGATGAAGCGCGTTTTGCCGCGATTGCGGAAGATCTTACTACCATTGAGAAGGCCATGACCCAGATCGCGGCGCTAGCGGGTCAAAGCGACGCTCAAAGCGCGAATCAGCTAGCGCGATGGGTGGCGAACAAAGAAGAGCACGCCAACAGAATCCAACACGTCGTTACTCAGTATTTTATGACGCAGCGGCTCAAGGAGGTGGAAGAAGGAGACGAGGGAAGGGCCGCATATACCGAGAAGTTGGTACTTTTGCACAAGATGCTCCGGGGGGCCATGAAGTGCAAGCAGACGGTGGATGTGGAGCAGGTGGAGAAGATGCGGGCCTTGCTGCACGAGTTTAAGAAGGCCTATCAAAGCTGACGTATTTCCAGGCCGCGCTTAGTGGAAGCCCCGTCTCCCTGTGTGGAGATGGGGCTTTTTTGTTTCAGCGGAGGAGGATGAGCTTGGCGTAGCGCGGGGGACTATGCTCGATGCGGAAGCGGACGAAGTACGGACCGGTGGCTGCCGAATGGCCGCGTTCGTCTTGGCCATCCCACCGTATCTGATGTATGCCAGCGTGGAGCGGTGCATCCACGAGCATGCGCACCAGTTGACCTTGGATGTTGTAGATAGCTACGTGAACGGCGGCGGTTTGGTTGAGGTGGAAGCGGAGGTGGGTGGTTGTGTTGAAGGGATTGGGCCACACTTGCAACGATGTTGCAGACGCCATTTTAGCTATTGCGGACACTGAGTCGGGTGGCGTGTCTGTGGCGCGTCCGGGAGAAAAGGGGGCTTGGGTCGGCGA
>JAGWBY010000026.1:37857-38318 GCA_021295675.1 Candidatus Latescibacterota bacterium
CGATTAGGTAGATGGCTTCCCCGGCGTTGGTCAGACCATCGCCGATGCGCCCGTCGTCGGTATAGACGGGGACGGTAAACTCCGACGGATTGCCGCCACCGAAGAGGACGACGTACGAGCGAGGGGCAATGACGGCACCGGGCGGGAAGCGAAAGTATTCGCCCAAGGACCCCGAGTCGCCCAACTGCCAGCTAGCCAAGGAGATGGTATCTGCGCCAGCATTGTATAGTTCGATGAACTCGTCTTCATAGGGGTCTTGTTGCCCGTCTTGATTGGCGTCGCCAGCGGATCCCTCGGGCGGGTCGGCGAGCACTTCGCTGATGAAGAGGGCAGAGAGGGGGTTGATGGGCGGTGTTGATACGGTCGGCGATCTTGGGCCATATCCGGGAGAAAAGGGGGCTTGGGTCGGCGAAGCGGTTTTGTGCGGGACGTAAGTACTGCTATCGGGTGCAATGCGGACG
>JAGWBY010000026.1:38400-43048 GCA_021295675.1 Candidatus Latescibacterota bacterium
CCGTCGTCGGTATAGACGGGGACGGTAAAATCCGTCGGCTTGCCGCCGCCGAAGAGAACGATGTACGAGTCGGGTTCAATGACGGCGTCAGACGGGAAGTGGAAGTATCCACTTGGGGATCCCAACCGCCAACCGGCTAGGGAGATGGGCACAGGACCGGCGTTGTACAGCTCGATGAACTCGTCTTCATACGGGTTGGGCCGACCATCTCGATTGGCATCGCCAGCCGGTCCTTCAGGCGGATCAGCGAGCACTTCACTGATGATGAGGAAGTAGGTCAAGATCGGCGATGTTTCTGGGGCGTGTCCGGGTGAGAAGGGGGCCTCGACTGGCGAGATGGTGGTGTGCGGAACAAACGTGCTGCTATCCGGTGCCGTGCGGGCGAGAGATTGGTCATTGGGCCACGTGGGATGGGAAAGGAATGAAACCTCATCGCCACGCTCGTTGATCAGACGGATAGCTTCGCCGCTGTCGTTTAGGCCATTGCCGATGGTTCCGTCGTCGGTATAGACGGGGATGATGAACTCCGACGGATTGCCGCCACCGAAGAGGACGACGTACGAGCCGGGTTCAATAACGGCGTCGGCCGGGAAGCGGAAATACCCGCTTAGGGGCCCTGTCTCGCCCAACCGCCAACCGGCTAGGGAGACGCGACTTGAGCCAGCGTTGTAGAGTTCGATGAATTCGTCTTGATGGGAACTGCGCCGACCGTCTCGATTGGCGTCGCCGGCTAGTCCTTCAGGCGGGTCGGCGAGCACTTCGCTGATGACGAGAGAGTAGGCTAGGTGTCCGGGTGAGAAGGGGGCCTTGGTCGGCGCGACGGTTTTGTGCGGGACATAAGTACTGCTATCGGGTGCAATGCGGACGAGGGATTGATTGTCGGGCCACGTGAGATGGGAGACGAACGTAGGTGGATAGACTCGCCGCTGTCGTTTAGGCCATCGCCGATGGTGCCATCGTCGGTATAGACGGGAATGGTGAACTCCGTCGGATCTCCGCCACCGAAGAGGACGACGTACGAGCTGGGTTCAATGACGGCATCGGCTGGGAAGCGGAAGTACCCGCTTAGGGATCCCGCGTCGCCCAACCGCCAGCCAGCTAAAGAGATAGGCACGGGACCGATGTTGTACAGTTCGATGAACTCGTCTTCATGCGGGTCGTATTGACCGTCGCGATTGGCGTCGCCGGCTAGTCCTTCAGGCGGATCGGCCAGCACTTCGTTGATGATGAGGGCGTAGGTCAAGTGGGGCCGCGCTCCTGGAGCGTGTCCTGGTGAAAAAGGGGCCTTGGTCGGCGAGATGGTTTTGTGCGGGACGAATGCGCTGCTGTCGGGTGCAATGCGGACGAGGGATTGATCGTCGGGCCACGTGGGATGGGAGACGAACGAGATCTCACGGCCATGGTCGTCGATTAGGTGGATAGACTCGCCGCTGTCGTTTAGGCCATCGCCGATGGTGCCGTCGTCGGTATAGACTTGCCGCCGCCGAAGAGGACGACGTACGAGCCGGGTTCAATGACAGCATTGGACGGGAAGCGGAAGTACCTACTTAGGGACCCCGCGTCGCCCAACCGCCAACCGGCTAGGGAGACGCGACGTGAGCCAGCGTTGTAGAGTTCGATGAATTCGTCTTCATGCGGGTCGTATTGACCGTCATAGTTCGCGTCGCCGGGGGGATCGGCGAGCACTTCACTGATGATGACGTTGGCTGCGGCAAGGGACGGGAGCAAAAGCAGCGTCAGCAGGGCGAGGTTGTAGCGGAGGCGGAACATGACCTACTAGGCCAAAGCGGCTAGGCAGGTTCTTAAAACCCGTTCTGTCTTAGGGAAGACGTGAAAGGACATTGCAAAGCCTCCGATAAGTACCAATATGCGACCGAAGGTAGCTATACACAACCTGCGTGGAAATGGGGCCTCAGTGGAGGAGGACGAGCTTGGCGTAGCGCGGGGGGCTATGTTCGATGCGGAAACGGGCCAAGTACAGACCGGTGGCCGCCGAATGGCCGCGTTCGTCACGGCCATCCCATTGCATTTGGTGTGCGCCGGCGTGGAGCGGCGCGTCCACCAGCGTGCGCACCCGTTGGCCGCGGACGTTGTAGATGGTCACGTGGACGGAGGCGGCCTGATGGAGGCGGAAGACGAGGTGGGTGGTGGCGTTGAAGGGATTGGGCCACACTTGCAGCGAGGATGCAGATACCATTGCGGGAACTTTGGCCGCTGAGCCCGAAGGCGCTTCTATGGCGCGTCCAGGTGAGAAAGGGGCTTGGGTCGGCGAGGCGGTTGTATGCGGGACGAACGCACCACTATCGGGTGGGGTGCGGACGATAGACTGGTCGTCGGGCCAAGAAGCGTGAGAGACGCGGGCGACTAGATAGCCAGTTTTGTCGATTAGGTAGATGGCTTCCCCGGCGTTGGTCAGGCCATCGCCGATTTTACCGTCGTCGGTATAGATGGGGACGGTGAATCCGGCTGGACTGCCGCCGCCGAAAAGGACGGCGTAGGAGTGTGGGGCAATGGAAGCACCGGGTGGGAAGCGGAAGTAATCGTGTAGTGAGGCGGAGTCGCCTAACTGCCAGCTAGCGAGGGAGATGGTATCGGTGCTGGCGTTGTACAGTTCGATGAATTCGTCTTCATAGGGGTCGTAGTGTCCGTCTTGGTTGGCGTCCCCTGCGGGGTCGGCGAGTACCTCACTGATGAAGAGAGAGTAAGTGGGTCTGGGAGGCGGTTTTGGCAGATCTGCTCTAGTCTGCTTTTTGGGGTCTTTTCCGGGTGAAAAGGGGGCCTCGACCGGCGAGACGGTTTTGTGCGGGACCAAGGCTCCGTCGTCTGGTGGCGTGCGGACGAGGGATTGGTCGTCGGGCCACGTGGAGTGAGAAAGGAACGCTACCTCGTCGCCGTGGTCGTTGATCAGGTGGATAGACTCACCGCTGTCGTCTAGGCCATCGCCGATGGTGCCGTCGTCGGTATAGACGGGGATGGTGAATCCCGATGGGTTGCCGCCGCCGAAGAGGACGAGGTACGAGCGCGGTGCAATGACGGCGTCGGCTGGGAAGCGGAAGTAACCACGTAGGGATCCGGCGTCACCCAACCGCCAGCCAGCCAGAGAAACGGGCACGGGTCCGTCGTTGTACAGTTCGATGAATTCGTCTTCATGCGGATCGCGCCGACCGTCGCGATTGGCATCGCCAACTCGTCTCATCGGCGGATCGGCGAGCACTTCGCTGATGGACAGAGGATAGGTTAAAATGGGCCGCGTTTCTGGAGCGTGTCCGACTGAGAAGGGGGCCTCATGCGGCGAGGCCATTTTGTGCGGGACTAGTGCGCGGCCGTCTGCCGGGATGCGGACGAGGGACTGGGCATTGGGCCACGTGGAGTGGAAGAGAGACGCGGCCTCATAGCCATGATCGTTGATTAGGTGGATAGACTCGCCGCTGTCGGTTAATCCATCGCCGATTTTACCGTCGTCGGTATAGACGGGGATGGTAAATAGGACGACGTACGAGCGCGGGGCGATGACGGCCTTGGCTGGGAAGCGGAAGTACTCGCTTAGGGATCCGGCGTCGCCCAGCCGCCAGCCAGCTAGGGAAATGGGAAAGGAACCGGCGTTGTACAGTTCGATAAATTCGTCTTCATGTGGGTCGTACTGGCCGTCGCGGTTCGAGTCGCCGGTGGCACCCTCGGGCGGGTCGGCGAGCACTTCGCTGATGACGAGAGGGTAGGTCAAGATGGGCCGCGTGGTTGGGGCGTGGCCGGGGGAAAAGGGCAATTCGACCGGCGAGGCGGTTTTGTGCGGGACCAAGGGGCCGCCGTCGGGTGGAGTGCGGACGAGGGACTGTTTGGTCGGCCACTCGTCGTGCGAGATGACATCTATTTCGTGGCCATTGTTGTCGATTAGGCGAATGTCTTCGCCCTTGCTGGTCAATCCGTTGCCGATTTTACCGTCGTCGGTATAGATGGGGACGGCCGAAGAGGACGACGTACGAGTGCGGGGCGATGACCGCGTTGGAAGGGAATTGAAAGTGGTTCTTCAGTGCTGTGCTATCGCCCAGCCGCCAGCCGGCCAAGGAGATGGGCGCGGCTCCGGCGTTGTAGAGTTCGATAAATTCGTCTTCATAGGTGTCGCGCCGACCGTCGCGGTTGACATCGCCAGCCAGCCTTAAAGGCGGGTCGGCGAGCACTTCGCTGATGAAGAGGGGGTAGTCCGGTTTGGGGATGATATGCGTGTGGCCGGGCGAAAAGAGAGCCTTGGTCGTCGAGACGGTTTTGTGCGGGATCAACGCACCGCCGTCGGATGGATGGCGGACGAGGGACTGTTTGGTCGGCCACTTGTCGTGCGAGATGACATCTATTTCGTGGCCATTGTTGTCGATCAGGCGGATATCCTCACCCTTGTTGATTAGTCCGTTGCCGATTTTACCGTCGTCGGTATAGACGGGGACGGAAAATCCCGACGGGTTGCCGCCGCCGAAGAGGACGATGTACGCACCGGGTTCGATGACCGCGTCGGACGGGAATTGGAAGTGGTCCTTCGGCGGCCGGCTGTCGCCCAGCCGCCAACTGGCCAGGGAGATAGGCTCCGAGCCGGCGTTGTAGAGTTCGATGAACTCGTCTTGATAGGTGTCGCGCTGGCCGTCTCGATTGGCGTCGCCAG
>JAGWBY010000026.1:43071-65917 GCA_021295675.1 Candidatus Latescibacterota bacterium
TCTGGTTTGGGGATGATATGGGTGTGGCCGGGCGAAAAGAGGGCCTTGACCGTCGAGGCGGTTTTGTGCGGGACCAACTCGTCGCCGTCGGGTGGATGGCGGACGAGGGACTGTTTGCTGGGCCAATCGTCGTGCGAGATGACGGCGACCGTATCGCCGGTGTCGTCAATCAGGTGGACGTCCTCGCCTTTGCCGGTCAGGCCGTTGCCGATTTTTCCGTCGTCGGTATAGACGGGGACAGAAAATCCCGTCGGGGTGCCGCCGCCGAAGAGGACGACGTACGAGCCGGGTTCGATGACGGCGTTGGCTGGGAACTCGAAGAAGTTTTCCAGCGACGTGCTATCGCCTAACCGCCAGCCGCTTATATCGACGGGTGCTGAACCGGTGTTGTAGAGTTCGATGAATTCGTCTTGATATGTGTGTCGCTCGCCGTCTTGGTTGGCATCGCCGGCTGCACCGGAAGGCGGGTCGGCGAGTACTTCGCTGATGACGACATTGGCTTCGACTAGGGATGGGAGCGCGAGCAGCGTTAGCAGGGCGATGACAAAGATACGGGCCATGCCCCTGCTTATGCAAAAAGCGGGCCAACCTGTTGTCTATGCCGTTATTTCTTTAGGAACAGATAGTTATGGAAAGGCCGTTGATCTTTGCGTCCGGCGATAATGACCCATTTGAGACACAGCGGCGCAGACGACGGGTAACGCTTCTTCCATCACTCCGGGACGACCAGCGACGGCGGTCTGCTCCCAGCCACGGTGGGTTGGGAACGCCCTTCAGACCCAGCGATAGGTGCGAGCGCCGCGACTGGAGACGCGGGCCAACTTCCAAGCCGTCAGCCACTCTTGGCGATCGTGGACGACCAGTTCGGGATGCTCCTGGCTGCGGACGAGGAGGCCGGGTAGGTGGGGCCGGCCATTGGGCTTGCGGGCGTCGTTCCAGCGCAAATCCATGCTCCAACGGACCGCGTCCGAGCGGTTGGGTTGGCTGCCGTGGGGGGTGCGGCAATGGATGGCGATCAGGCCGCCGCGTTGGACGGGGATGGTGACCGGATCCCAGGGCGGCAATTCTGCGGGCGCGACGGTGAAGCTGCCGCCTTGATCGGCGGGCGGGCGCACGTGCCGGCGCAGCGGCTCCTTGTGACAGCGGGGATAAATCATCAGGGTGCCGTTTTCTTCGTCGGCATCGACTAGGGGGATCCAAGTGGTGACGACGAGCGTGTCGTCGGCTTCGGGCAACAACACGCCGAGGTCTTGGTGCCAAGCAGTGGAGCGCGCCCATTCGTTTTGCGAGAAGTTGCCGGCGTACTGGTCGCTGGCTGGGACTTTGGCGCGGATGTGCTGGCAGGAATTGGCGTAGATTTCCGGGCCGATCAGGAATTCGATCAGGTCGAGCAGTCGTGGGTTGTGCAAAAAGGCGAAGATGTTAGGCCCCAGATTGGCGGGGAAGTTGATACCGGCTGTGGCGCTGGCGTCGGCTTTGGCGAGGGGAATCAGGCGTTTGGCAAAAGGCAGCTCCGCATAGTCGCGTTCTATTTTGCCGGCGGCTAGCAGGCGTTGGGCCGCTTGATCGACGATTTCCTCTAGTTCCTCTTGGACTGGATCTAGGTCTTCGGAGGCCAAGGCGTCGGGCACGTGGACGTAGCCCTCGGCGTGGAAGAATGCGAGCTGCTCCGAGTTGAGGCCGGGCATGGCGCGTTTTAGAAGGTGCCGATGATCGAGGCGCGATGAACTTGGCCTAAGTCGGGAGAGGACGAGTAGGCGTAATCGATTGCGTAGCGGTTCATGATTAGGCCGGCCCCGGCGCTCAGGCCCAGCGGCTCTTCGTCTTGGCTGCCGGTCTGTTGGGTGGTGTAACCGGGTCGAACATAGAGGCCTGCGGCGAGTTGGATCTCAAGGCCAAAGGCTAGGTAGGAGTCGTTGTCGTTGGGCAAGTTGAAATCGGCGACCAAAAGCACGGGCACTGGCATGTGCGCGAGGTGATGGGCCATCCCTAGGCGGATGTGTACTGGCAGCGAGTCCTTGAAGCCTTCAGTGTAGCCCGAGCGGACAAAACCGAGGTTGGTGATTGCTGCGCCGAGCGTCGTGCCCTCGATCGGGGCGCGGACTAGGAGGCCCAGATCGGCGAGATAAGCGTCGGAAGAAAACTCGGCGATGTTTGAATAGACGGCTTTTAGATTGGCACCGACGGCTAGCCAGTCCGGCCCGAGCTGTTGGGCGATGGACAGATAAGCGGCGAGGTCGGTCGCCGAGAAGGTCCCTAAATCGCGCCCTTCCGCATCGGTATGCCACAAGTCGCCGTAGGATACGTAGTGGACGCTCAGGGCGTGTACGCGCGACCCGTTGGGGGCGGCGATGGAGGCGAAGCCGGCTTGGGAATCGACGAAATAGCTGTTGTAGGCAAGGGCAGCCGTGCGCTCGCTCAAGCCGAAAAGCCCGGCGGGATTCCAGGCCGAGGCCTCGATGTTGCCAGACACGGCCGCGTAGGCCCCGCCGAGTGCAGCAGCGCGAGTGCCGACGCCGATCTTGAGAAAGTTGAAACCCGTGGTGCCAGCGTTGGGGTTGATCGCACTAGCGGGCGTCAAAGTCGAAAGTAGGATGCAGGCGGCGAGGGCACAGTATCTCATAGTTGGTCTCCAGATTTCAGGCGGCTGCCCGTTCGAGGGCATGGGCTGCGCGCAGCAAGCGAGCTTCTTCAAGGGGTGGGGCCAATAGTTGGACGCCAATGGGCAGACCACTGTGGCTGCGGGCAAAGGGCACAGATATGGCCGGAATTCCGGCGAGGTTGACCGAGGCCGTATAGATGTCGTTGAGGTACATCTGCAAGGGGTCGTCGAGCTGTTCGCCGAGGCGGAAGGCCGTGGTTGGAGCCACGGGCGAGATCAGCACGTCGCAGGCGGCAAAAGCGCGGGCAAAGTCTTCGCGGATCAGGGTGCGAACCTGCTGGGCCTTGCGGTAGTACGCATCGTAGTAGCCGGCGCTCAGGGCGTAGGCCCCGAGCATGATGCGGCGCTTTACTTCGGTGCCGAAGCCCTCGCTGCGCGTGTGCAAGTACATCTCTTGCAGGTCGGTGCTGCCTTCGGCTCGATAGCCGTATTTGACGCCGTCGTAGCGCGCGAGATTGGCCGATGCCTCGGCCATGGCGATGATGTAATAGGTGCTGACACGGGTAGCTCGACATCCACGAGCTCGGCTCCTGCAGCTACTAGGGCATTGGCGGCATCTTGAGCCGCAGCGGCTACTTCCGCGTCGAGGGCGGCGGGAAAATGTTCGCGCGCCAAACCTACTTTCAGGCCGCGGACATCTCCGTTGAGCGCGGCTCGATAATCCGGCACGGGGGCGGTGCTGGAAGTCGAGTCGCGGGGGTCGTGTCCGGCAATAGCTTGGAGCAGGAGGGCGGCGTCTTCGACATCTTTAGTTACGGGGCCGATTTGGTCGAGCGAGGAAGCGTAGGCTATGAGTCCGTAGCGCGAGATGCGGCCGTAGGTGGGCTTGAGGCCCACGACGCCGCAGTAGCTGGCCGGTTGGCGCACCGAGCCGCCGGTGTCTGAGCCGAGGGCGAGGACGGTCTCGTCGGCGGCTACGGCCGCGGCCGAGCCGCCGCTGGAGCCGCCCGGCACCCGCTCGGGGTCGCAGGGGTTTAAGGTGGGGCCGAAATAAGAGTTTTCGCAGGACGAGCCCATGGCGAATTCGTCCATGTTGGTCTTGCCGATGAAGACGGCGTCGGCGGCGCGCAGCCGCTCGACGGCTGTGGCGTCGTACGGGGCGATGAAGTGTTCGAGGATTTTCGAGCCACAGGTGGTGCGCCCGCCGCGCACGCAGAGGACGTCCTTGAGGGCCAAGGAGTCTCACCCGCTGTGCGCCGTTGGTCGATGTCATCGGCGTGGGCTAGGGCACCCTCTGGATCTACGCTGATAAAGGCGTTGATCTGGCCATCGATTGCGCCGATGCGGTCGAGCGCGGCCTCGACTAGCTGACGAGCGGTAATTTCCCCTTGTTGCAGGCGAGTACTGAGTTCGTGGGCAGTGGCTTGGTTGAGCGCCATGAGTTAGGAGGCGGCTTGGTCTGGGCTTGGTCCTTGTCTTTGGACTGAGGCTCAGTTTGGGCCGGAGGGGCCGTAGGCTGAGTAGGTTGCTTGGGGGCCTCGATTTCGTCCTGCACGTCGCGCATGGCGGTGCGGAACTCGCGGATGCCCTTGCCCAAGCCCTGCGCCATCTCGGGAATGCGCTTGGCACCGAAGATGAGCAGAATGACGACGAAGATGATAAGTATTTCCCAGTGGCCCATACCGAACATGGCTCTAGCTCCCGAAAGGTGTTTTTAATAGCTGTGGCGGAAGTAGTACCAGCCGACGAAAAGTCCCAACATAGTGATTAGGTTGAACTTTAGCGACAGCTCAAACGAAAAGGACAGGATGATTAGGTTGAACATGTGTGGCCCGATGGAATACTCCACGTAGCGCAAAAGAGCAAGTTCGACAATGGTGTCGGGGCCGACTAAGGCCATGAGGATAAACCTCAGCATTTCACCGATGATATTGGCACCAATCATCGTGGTGAAGAGGATGAGGATGAGGTGGCTGATGGGTTTGTTGTACAGCATGGAGATTTAGGCATGTTGGGTGACGGCACCGTGTACAAGCCGGAAAATCCAGCGCAAGGGCCCGGAGAAGACATACACGAGAATCATGGGAAAGAAAAAGATGCCGTCGTAAATGGTCAGCCCGACCGTGGTGACGAAGTAAAGCTGTTTGAAGCGGTCGCTGAGGGAGATGCCACGGAAATTGGGGACACTGTCGTAATTGAGCCGACTGACCATCAGGAAGGACAGCACTAAAATCAGTAGCACGGCCAGCGGCGTGGCGTGGGGAATGGGCCACGCTTTGACAAAGACCACGTATTGGGTGAGACAGACCGCAGCCGTGGGAATGGCCAATCCCATGTAAAATTCGCCGCGCTCGCCGTCGAGGCTGAGCGTATTGAAGCGAGCGAGACGCATGGCACCGCAGAGCAGGAACACAAAAGCCAGCGCCAGCCCCCAGCCGGTTGGTAGGTGAGCCTGATAGATGATGGCAGCGGGCACGATGCCAAAGGTGCAGGCATCGACGATGGAATCGAACTGGAGTCCAAACATGGAGTCCCGTCCCATGACCCGGGCGAGTTGGCCATCCATTTTGTCGAATACTGCGCCCAAGAAGATGAGCCAAGCGGCTGGCACGTAGTTGCCGCTAAAGGCGTAGTGCAGGGCGAGGAATCCGCAGAACAGATTGCCGATGGTGAACGCGGTGGGTATAAACTGCCTCATTTTAGCATCCTTCCTGCCGCTAGCGCCGCGTCCGGTAGGGACGCTCTTCGAGGGTCAGGTCTAGGTTGTAGTGCTCGTTGTAGCGCACCACGCCGAGTGCAGCTACTTCGCCGACGCGCAAGACGCGCAGCGCGTCAATGGCCTCGTCGGCACTGCGGATATTCTTGTCGTTGACCGCGACGATCACGTCGCCGCTTTCGAGGCCCGCTAACTCGGCCGGACTGTCGCGTGCCACTCTGACAACTAAGGCCCCATCGGTGGAATCGAGCTTTAGGTATTCGGCTAGATTCGGGGTGATGTCTTGGACGGCCGAGATGCCGGTCCAAGCGCGCCGCGCTTGGCCGTGCTGGCGAATTTCCTCCAAGAAGCTCGCAGCCGTGTCGATGGGAATGGCGAAGCCAATGCCAATAGAGCCACTGTCGTATTCGCTGCCGGTGTAGATAAAGCTGTTAATGCCGATGACTTCGCCATCGGCATTGACGAGGGGACCGCCGCTATTGCCTCTATTGATGGCCGCATCGGTTTGAATCATGTCTCGGTAGTAGTAATCGCCTTGGGGTTCAGAAAAGTCGCGATCTAGGCCGCTGACGACGCCGATACTGACAGTAGGCCCCAAATCGAAAGGGTTGCCAATGGCAATAGCCCATTCGCCGACCAGAATATCGCCCGAAGTCCCCAAGGGCGCAACCGGCAGATCGCCTCCATCTACCTTGAGGACAGCGAGGTCGAAATTGAAATCAGAGGCCACGTAGCGAGCCTCAAAGATGCGGCCGTCGGGCGCGGGCAACGAGGCCGTGATCTTCTGTAGCTGACGCGGGTCGCCAATGACGTGGCTATTGGTGAGAATGTAGCCTTGGCCATCGACGACAAATCCCGAGCCGGTGGACATGCGGTGTTGATCTTGGGGCACGTAGTAGAACGGCGAGAAAAAATTCCAAAAAGGATCGCTGCGCTGTCGGTATAGATTATAGACGCGCTGTCGGTAGCGCACGTGGAGACTGACGACCGAGGGCTGAACCCGCTCTACGGCCTGCACGACGGCTGTGCGGCGCGATTCCCCAATGGACGCGCTGGCATGATTCAGAGCTAATACCAGCAGAGCAAGTGAGCAGAGCAAGTGCAAGGTTGGACCTCGAGAATGAACTTCGCTAATTAATGAGTAATTATATAATAATCATACACATAGTTGCAAGTATTGCACGGCAGTCCTGTAGTGCCGCTAGTCCGGTAATTCGCTGTCTAGGAGCAAAATTGCATCAAAGCAGTCGTTTTTGGCGGCCTTGTTCCTTTTGACAATGTCGCATTTGGTACAGCGGTGGACGAGGATATAATCGCCGCGTTTGATGGCAAACCCCACTGGCTCCATCAAGCCGCGACAGCGCTCGGCGCGGTCGCCTGGATTTACATCGACGTGTTGACTCCAGAGGCATTCGGGACAGTGGTTAGTGTAGCCATTGCCCTGCACGGGAAAACCACAATTTTCGCAGGTAAAATTTTCAATGTATCGCTGAAATTTTTTGCCCATTTACACTAGACCATTTCCGCACTAAAACGGCCATCAGGGTACTCCACCCACAGCAGGCAGAGGCCACACGCAGGGGCCGTGGCACCGGCTGCGGTGCGGTCGCCGCTGGCGAGCAGGTTGGCGATGGCTGTCGGCGGCCTCGTGTCGCGGCCGATTTCGACCATCGTGCCAACGAGGATCCGCACCATGTGGCGCAGGAAGCGATTGGCCTCGATTTCAAAAACTAGTTCGGGGCCGCGTTGGGACCAGACGGCGTCAAAGACGTGGCACGTCAGGTGCTCTGGGATGGGATCTTGTTTGCAAAAGGCCCCAAAAGCGCGTTCGCCGCAGAGGGCGCGAGCGGCCACGGCCATGGGGGCCAAAGATAGCGCTGAATAATAAGTCCACACCTGAGTGCGGTTGACGGCTGCCTTGCCCTGGTGAATGCGGTAGCGATAGCGCTTGCGGATCGCGCTGTAGCGGGCGTGGAAGTCCGCAGCGACCTCGTCGGCGGCGCGCACGGCAATGTCTGGGGGCAAGAGTCCGTTGAGGCTGCGGAGCAGACGGTCCGTGGGCAGCGCGGCCTCGGTCTGGAAATGAGCCACTTGCCCTAGGGCGTGGGTGCCGGCGTCCGTGCGGCCTGAGCCGATGAGGCGGACCGGCTCTTTGAGCAGGATGTGCAGAGCTTGTTCGAGCGCGTCTTGCACGGTACGGCCGCTCTTTTGGCTCTGCCAGCCGACGAAGTGGGTGCCGTCGTATTCGATTACTAGGCGCAGCGTCCGCATCGTCCTAACGCAGATAGTACACGAGCGCAACCAAGCCTAGGGCGGCCAAGGCGAATAGACCGTCGGCGCGGCCAAAGCGCAGCGGGCGATAGTGGGTGCGTTCGGCCCCGCTAGAGTAGCAGCGGCTTTCCATGGCCAAGGCGAGGCGGTCGGCGCGCCCACAGGCTGCGACGAGGAGGGGTACGAGGAGGGGTACGAGGTTTTTGCTGCGGCGCAGAAAGGAGCCACCAAAATCGGCCCCACGCGCTAGTTGGGCTTTGCGCAGGCGCTCGGCTTCGTCGAGGAGCACGGGAATAAACCGCAGGGCAATGGAGATCATCAGCGCCATGTCGCCGGCCGGGAAGCCGAAGCGGCGCAAGGGGTTAAAGAGACGCGCTAGGCCGCTAGTTATCTCCATCGGTGACGTGGTCAGCGTCAAGAGCGTGGCGGCGACGATGGCTGCGGCCAGCCGCGCGGTGAAGAAGGCTCCCAAGCGCAGGCCCTCGGCGGTCAGGACGTGATCGGAAAAGGGCAATGGCAAGACGGGCCGGCCGGGCGTGAGCAGCGCGTGGAGGCCAAAGGTGAACAGGAAGAGCCAGGCAAAGGTTTTGAGCTGGCGCAGGATGAGACGCCAAGGCACCCGCGCCAAGGCGATGGTCCCAAGCAGGAAGCCCCCAAGTAGTAGCAGGGCGAGTGCGTTGGGCGCTGCAAAGGCCGCCAGCGTCAGCGCGAAAACGGCCCCTAACTTGGTGCGCGGATCGAGGCGGTGGATCGGCGAATCGAGCGCGAGGTAGCGGCCGAGCGCGATGTCCTGCAAGAAGGCCAAGGGCTAGGGCAAGAAGCGGTTAGTGAAGACCGCGGTGGGGTCTACTACATCCTCTTTGATCAGGCCAACGGTCACCATTTGTTCCAATAGCTTTTGCCAGCGCTCCAAGGTCATGCTGCCGAGGCCGTTTTGTTGGGCGACTGGGTCGAGAATCATGGCGATGGATTCGGTGGCCCCATAGGCGAGAATGTCCATACCCATCTCGGGGTTGAGACTGTTGATATGGCGGTTGGTCGCTTCGGGCTCGGCGAGGTATTTCTCCCAGCCTTTGACGCTGGCGCGGACTACAGCACCGACGAGTTCAGGTTCGGCGGCGATGCGCTCTGCGGTGGTGATGAGTACGCTGGCATAGGGGTTGAAGCCGGTATCGGCTACGAGCAGGGCCTTGGGATCGCCTCCTTTGGTTTTGGCGACGAAAGGCTCGCTGAAGACGTAGCCCTGCTGGGCGAAATTCTCGTCCGCGAGGAATTGGGCCACATTGCCGGGATAGGGGACGATCGTGACGCCTTCAAAAGGGTATTTCCAGCGCAGGTAGTGCGAGAAGGCCGGGCGTTGCGACAAGGCCAAGGTGATGTTTTTGATTTGCGAAATAGAGTCGATACCCGAGCTCTCGTGAACCATGATGCAGCGCGGGCTGATCTGGTAGGACGCCATGAGCGCGACTATGGGGATTTGTTGGGCGCGGGCGTACAGGATGTCGTCGGCATTTGTTATGCCAAAGGCCACCGCGTCGGTGGCCACGCGCTGGACGACCGGCGCGTCCGGGCCGCCGCCGAGGATTTTGACCTCAACGCCGTTTTCCTCGTAGTAGCCGTGGACTGCGGCCGCGTACAAGCCGCCGTGTTCGGCTTCTGGAAACCAGTTGAGCGCCAGTTGGACCTTGGGCAGGGCCTCGGCTGTGGGTGCTTCTTTTTCCGCGGCGCAGGCGACTAACGCGAGGAAGGCCGCCAAGAGCGGGTATTTGAACATCGCGAGAATCCTCATAGTGATTGTGAGTGATAGCTGGCATGTCGCCACTCTACTCGGGCGCGCCCGTCCAGCGTCTGAGCAAGAAATTACTCAAGCTACTCACAGTGGTAAATAGCCCCAAGCCGAGCAAGGTGCAAAACAGAATGCAGGCGAACAGGTAGTCGGTCTTGGCTTGGCCGTTGGTGAGGATGATCAAGTAGCCGAGGCCAAAGTCCTCGGTGCCGTAGCCGGCGAAGAACTCGCCGACAAGGAGATGCGGGCACCGACGAGCATTTGGGGGACAGCGCCGGGGACGCGGAGCTTGAACAGCACCTGCCAGCGGTTGGCCTTGTTGAGCGCGAAGAAGTCGAGGATGTGGGGATCGACGCGGGTCAAGCCGTCGGTGGTATTGGCGATGACCGGGAAGAGGGCGATGATGAAAGAGACGGCCACCACGCCTTGAAGACCGTAGCCGATCCACAGGATGATCAGCGGCGCGATGGCGACGATGGGCATGGTCTGCAAGAAGATCGCGTAGGGGTAGAGGCTGCGCTCGATGAGGCGCGACTGGGAAAACAGCAGGGCGACCAAGAAGCCAAAGGCAAAACTGAGGACAAAGCCCAAGAGGGCACCCGAGGCCGTCAGCAAGGTAGCCGACAGCAGGCGCGGCAAGTTGTCGGCGATGGCACGGGCCACGAGCAGGGGCCCGGGCAACAGGAAAGGTTCGATTCCGAGGAGCGAGACTGCGCCTTGCCAGGCGCACACGACTAAGGCGAAGAACAGCAGCGGAGGCAGGACGTTGGTCGTCAGGGAGTGCAGTCGTTTCATGGGTCGTCGGAGTGGGCGAGTTGGCGCGAAATCCCGTTGGCTATGCGGATAAATTCAGGGGCGCTGCGCAGGTACGGCGAGCGCGGATAGCGGCGAGGAGGTGGCCGGGCCGCGCGCTCATCACGAGGACCCGCTGGCTGAGGAACACGGCTTCGGAGACGTTGTGCGTGACGAAGAGGCCGGTCCAGCGGTCTTCCTGCCACAGGCGCAACAACTCCTCGTTGAGCCGCTGGCGGGTGATTTCGTCGAGTGCGCCAAAAGGCTCGTCGAGGAGCAGGATCTGCGGGCGGGTCACCAGTGCGCGGGCAATGGAGACTCGCATGCGCATGCCGCCGGATAGTTGGGCTGGGTACGCAGCGGCAAAGTCGGTTAGGCCGACCAGTTCAAGCGTCTGGGCGACGCGCTCGTCAGCGGCTTCGCGGCGCAGTTCTAAGGGGAGGGTGATGTTGTGCGCGACCGATCGCCAAGGCAGTAGCGTGGCGTCTTGGAAGACGAAAGCGAGGCCGAGCGGATCGTGGCCCTCCACGCGCAGCTCGCCGCTCGTGGGCTGGTCTAGGCCGGCCACGAGGCGGAGGAAGGTGGATTTGCCGCAGCCGGAAGGGCCGACGATGGAGACGAACTGACCGCGGCTAATTTCTAAATCGAGGTCGCGCAGGGCTTGGACCCCGGAGGGGAAGTACTTGTCGATCCCTGCGGCGACGACTAGCTGCGACTCCATTTAACCTCGGGGGTGGTAGGTCTTGTGGACCTCTTTGAGATAGCTGAGGTCGAGATGCGTATAGATCTGGGTGGTGGAGATGTCGGCGTGGCCCAACAGCTCCTGCACGGCGCGGAGGTTGGCGCCGCCTTCTAACAGGTGCGTGGCAAAGGAGTGGCGCAGGGTGTGGGGGCTAATCTCCCTGCCGATGCGGGCCTTGTCGCCAGCAGTTTTGATGATCTTCCACACGCTCATCCGCGAGAGCGGCCCGCCTTGGGCGTTGAGAAAGACGTGGTCGCTCGAGTCGGGACGGGCGAGGTGAGGGCGGCCTTGACGCAGGTAGCGTCTGAGCGTGCGTGCGTCTTTGGCCGCGATGGGTACGATGCGCTCGCGCCGGCCGCGGATGCGGATGAGGCCCCGCGCCAGCAGCAGGGCCTCCTGTTGCAGCGCGGTCAGTTCGGAGACGCGGATGCCGGTGGCGTAAAGCACAGCGAGGATGGCCTTATCGCGCTGGCCCAGCGGCTCGTCGGGGTCGGCTGCGGCGAGGAGGGCGGCGATTTCCTCGATTGAGAGCACGTCGGGTAAGCGGCGCTCCAGTTTGGGCGGGTCGAGGAGTTCGGCTGGGTTGTGCGTCGTTGCGCCCTTGAGCAGTAAGTACTGGTGGAAGCGCTTTATCGAGGTGAGGTTGCGAGCCATGGTGGAAGCAGTTAGGCCGGCGTCGCGCAGCGAGTGGAGCAAGCGAGCGATGTGTTGGTGTTGGACGGTTTCTAGGTGCTCGACGCCTTGGGAGGATAGGTGATGCAAATAGCGGTTGAGGTCGCGGCGATAGGCATCGAGGGTATTGGCCGCCAGCCCATTGTCGCGCTCCATGGCTTGGAGGAAGCGCTCGCAGGGATCGGACAGGGCCGCTGGCAGCGGGCGTTCAGGCGTGGATTTCGGGCGGGCCATGATCTGGGCTGTTGAGATGGGCGAGCAAGGCGTCGGCCTGTTTGCGGCTGAAGCCGGGGAGGGCGGCGATTTCCTCGGCTGGCGTGGCGGCGATGCGCTTGACCGAGCCGAAGGCAACCAGCAGGGCCTTGCGCTTTTGCGGGCCGATGCCGGGGACGTGATCCAAGGTCGAGCTGAGCGCGCTTTTGGCGCGTTGCTGGCGGTGGTTTTTGAGCGCGAAGCGGTGGGCTTCGTCGCGCAGCATCTGCAACAGGCGCAGGCTGGCCGAGGTCTTGGGCAGCAGCAGGGGATCGCGCTGGTCCGGCAGGATGACTTCCTCAAAGCGCTTGGCGAGGCCGACGACGGGTTGGTCTGTTATGTCTAGCTCGCGTAGGGCGGCGACTGCGCTGGAGAGCTGGCCCGAGCCGCCGTCGATGAGCAGCAAGTCGGGCCGCGGCTCGTTGCGTTCGGCCAGGCCGCGGAAGCGGCGATGTACTACTTGGTGGATGGCGGCGTAGTCGTCGGGCTGCGCGAGATCGCGGATTTTGAAGTAACGGTACTGGCTGCGCTTGGCCCGCCCATCGATAAAGCAGACCACCGAGCCGACAGGGTGCGCGCCTTGGAAGGTGGAGATGTCGATGCCTTCGATATGGCGAGGTGGAGCCGCTAGCTGCAAGTCGCGCTGGAGGGCATAGACCGATTGGGGGATGCGGTCGCGTTTCATCTCGCGCTTGAGCTGGCGTTCGGTGAGCATTTGGGCGGCGTTTTTGGTGGCCATGTCGAGCATTTGCGCTTTGGCACCGCGCTGGGGGGTGGCCAAATCGACCTTGCCGTCGGCCTTTTGCGACAGCCAAGTAGCCATCGCGTCGGCGTCCTCCGGCTGGGCTGGCAGGTGGATCTCGGGCGGGACAAAGTCGTTTTGCAGGTAGAATTGCCGCGCAAAGGCCGAGAGGATGTCCCCGTCGGAGGATTCCATGACCCCGCCGAGGAAGTGGTGCTTTTTGCCGAGCAGGCGGCCCTCGCGGATTTCGAGGACGCTGCAACAGGCTTCGTCGTCGCTGCGGGCCATGCCGAGGACGTCGCGGTCTATCTGGTCGTCGAGGACGACCTTTTGGCGCGCGCGCATGGATTCTAGGGCTTGGATCTGGTCGCGGAAGCGGGCGGCTTTTTCGTAGCGCATGTCTTCGGCGGCCTCGGTCATGCGCTTTTGTAGCTCGCGGATCACTTCGGCGTTCTGGCCGCGCAAAAAGCGCACGGCCCGCTCGACGGTTTTGCGGTAGTCGTCAGCCGAGACGAGGTTTTCGCAGGGGCCTTCGCAGCGCTTGAGGCACCTTGTCTGAGGGCAAATGGGCGTTGCAGGCGCGGATGGGGAAGACCTTGCGCAGCATGTCGAGGGTGGTGTGCATGGCGCGGACGTTGCTGTACGGGCCGAGGTAGCGCGAGCCGTCGCGGACTACGTCGCGGGTGGCGAAGATGCGGGGAAACGGCTCGGCGGTGATGCGGATATAGGGGTATTTCTTGTCGTCTTTGAGCAGGATGTTGTAGCGCGGTTTGTGGGTGCGGATTTGGGTGGCTTCGAGGATGAGGGCTTCTTGTTCGCTACCCGTTACGATGTAGTCGATGTCGGCGATGTTGCGGACTAGGGCTTTGAACTGACGCCGGCCATCGCCGCCCGAGATGCGAAAGTACGAGCGCACCCGGTCGCGCAGGCTTTTGGCCTTGCCGATGTAGATGATCTGCCCGTCGCGCCTTTTCAGGGCAGGGCGTCGAGTTTGAGGCGCAGATCTTCGGAGAGGTTTTTCATCAGAAAGGGATGCAGATTGACATATTGCAACGAGGATAGGCGTTTTGCCGGATCGCGTCAAGACGGGCGAGAGATGCGGGATTGGCAGCTACTTGAGCAAGAGTAGTCGTCGGGTCTGCTCGCCGCCGGGATAGTGCAGGCGCACGAGATAGACCCCCGCCGCTAACGCCGTACCGGCGTCCCAGCGGACTTGGTGTGAGCCGGCGGCTTGGAACTGATCCACGAGTGTGCGCACGGGTTGGCCCAAGGTGTTGTAGATCGTCAGTCGCACTGGGCCGGGGGTGGCTATGTCGTAGACGATTTGGGTGCTGGCGTTGAAGGGGTTGGGATAATTGGGGGATAGGCCGCTGGTGGCTGGTATCGCTGGCGTGGCGTCGGGCGTTGAGATCGCGGTTGGGTGGGAGATGTCTAAGGCGAGGTCTGTTGGCTCTGGAGATATTCCCCATCCTCCATCTCCTAGTGTCCATATCTCCTCGAGGTTGGATCCATCCAAGTTGGACCGGAAGAATTCGGTCCATACTGGGGGCACCTCACCTACCATCCCAAGGCCGTCGGCTCGATGCGACAAGTATATTTTGTTTCCAGTTAGGTCCAGGGCGAAGGCTTTAAAGGATCCCCAACCCCAATCCTTGTCAGAACGAGTGACGATAGTCTCGACGTTTGAGCCATCTAATTCCGCCCGTTGAATCGCCTTCCCATCTGCGTCCATCCAGTATATCTTGCCCGCCAGTACATCGAGAGCCATTTTTTCACTACTATCGCTATCCGTTGGTTCTGAGACGATAATAGCTTCGACATTGGACCCGTCCAGGTCCGCTCGCTGAATGGTGTGCTCCCATTGCTCCCTTCGGAAGCTCTCAGTCCAATAGATCTTATCCCGGACGCCATCAAGGGCAATATCTCCGGGGTTGCTCAAACCTGTAAGGACCTCTTTGACGTTGGACCCGTCCAAGTCCGCCGCCTGAATTTTCCCGTCGTCCACCCAATAGATTTTGTCCCCTTCTAGCAGGGCAATGTCCTTAGGACGATTTCCGGTGATCAGGATTTCGAGGTTTCGGCCGTCCAAGTCGGCCCGATGGATCGTCCCCTTCCACGCGTCGGACCAGTACATCTTGTCCAAGTACAGGGCAATACCGTGTGGTCTCCTTACTGTTGGATCAAATAGGATTTCGACATTTTGGCCGTCTAAATCCGCACGCTGAATCGTCCCCTGCCTTGAGTCCGCCCAATAGATTTTGCCTCCGTCCACGTCAAGGGCGATACCTATGCGGGGCCCCCTCCAGTCGGTATAGAGGACGTCTTCCTGTAAGTTGAATAGGATTTCGACGTTGGAGCCATCCAAATCCGCACGCTGAATCGTCTGCGTGGCTGGATTGGTCCAGTATACTTTGCCTCTGTCCACGTCGAGGACTATTTCTTCGGGGTAGCCATCAGATACGGTGAGGACCTCTTCGATATTTTCTCCGTTTAGGTCCGCCCGCAGGATCGTCTTCGTGCTTAGGTTGGTCCAGTACACCCTGCCTCCGTCCACATCAAGGGCCATAGCTCCGAGATAATCTCTGCTCGGAGTCGGAGGAATTCTAAAGTCGTCGAAGTTTTGGCTGAGGTCGGATCGGATTATTTGACCGGAGTACCAGTCCAGATAGTACACGTTGCCCCGGACCAAATCCAGAGCAATTTCATTACCCAGCAGCCAGTCGTTAAGGATTTCGCTATTGGAGCCGTCGAGGTTGGCCCGCCCCACATGACCATACGGATGGTCATATTCGGGGAGGTCCGAGATCCAGTATATTTTGCCCTCGAATACATCAAGCGCGATGTTCGTTACCCCTGTCGCCTCCCAACCAGCGTTAAAGTCTTTGAGATTGGAGCCATCTAGGTTAGAGCAATAGATATTCCGACGATCTGCCCAGTATATTTTGCCCCGCAATAGATCGAGTGCGATGTCGGTAGGACGCCTCAAGTCTGACTCGATGAGTTGTTCGACATTGGTGCCGTCGAGGTTGGCCCGCTGGATGCCTTTTACTCGGTTCGTCCAGTAGATTTTGCCTTCCGCGATCGGCGGCTGACCGTAGCTGGTGCCTTGCCCGACGAGGGCCAACCACGCCATTGCGAACAGGAATGCAGTGATTTTTCGAGTGGCGATCAGGTGTATCATAAGTAAACCTCCGTTCGTCCGGGCCGATTAGGATGAACGATAGACGCGGATTTGGAAGCTACTTGAGCAAGAGTAGCCGCCGGGTTTGCTCGCCGCCGGGATAGTGCAGGCGCACGAGATAGACGCCCGCCGCCAACTCCGTGCCTTGTTGGTTGCGGGCGTCCCAGTGGACTTGGTAGAAGCCAGCAGCTTGGAACTGATCCGCGAGCGTGCACACGGGTTGGCCCAAGGTATTGTAGATCGTCAGCCGCACTGGGCCGGGGGTGGCTAAGTGGTAGGCGATCTGGGTGCTGGCGTTGAAGGGGTTGGGATAATTGGGGGATAGGCCGCTGGTGGTCGGCAAGTTCTGAGATGCAACTGCCACCGAGGTAGCGGTCTCGTCGGACGCGCTTGGGATGTCTGGGCAAAGCGGCAGGTAATCGGCCCACTCGGCCAATGCCTCCGGTACGCAGGTGAACTGGTTGTCGTAGAGAAATAAATCCCGCAGCGTTGTCAATTGTCCCAGTTCGGATGGGATCGGTCCTGTTAACTGGTTATCGTAGAGGTACAACTTCAGTAGCGTTGTCAATTGTCCCAAGGCAGGAGAAATCTGCCCCGTCAACTGGTTGTTGTTGAGATATAACTCATAGAGCGTTGTCAATTGTCCCAATTCCAGTGGAATCGAACCCGTTAGTAGGTTGTTGTTCAGGTACAACCCCTGCAGCCTTATCAATTGTCCCAATTCCAATGGAATCGAACCTGTTAATTCGTTGGATGAAAGATTTAGACGCCTGAGCCTTGTCAGTTGACCCAACTCGGCAGGAATCTGCCCCGTCAACTGGTTGTCTTGGAGATACAACGAGCTGAGCTTTGTCAATTGTCCCAATTCGGGCGGGATTGGTCCCGCCAACTGGTTGTTGTTGAGGAACAAATCCGTGAGATTGATCAATTTTCCCAAGGTGGCAGGAATCGGCCCCGTCAACTGGTTGTCGTGCAGGAGCAAATCCCACAGCGTTGTCAATTGTCCCAATTCCAGTGGAATCGAACCTGTTAATTCGTTGGATGAAAGGTTTAGACGCCTGAGCCTTGTCAGTTGACCCAGCTCAGGCGGAATCGGCCCCGTCAACTGGTTGTTGTGGAGGTCTAACTCGCTAAGCTCTGTCAACTGTCCCAACTCCGCCGGTATAGGACCTGTCAACTTATCGGAGGAGAGGTCTAACTCGCTAAGCTCTGTCAACTGTCCCAACTCCGCCGGTATAGGACCTGTCAACCCATTGGCGTAGAGTTTTAACTCCCTGAGTTCCGTCAATTTTCCCAACTCGGGCGGTATAGAACCCGTCAACCCCCTACTGTAGAGAGACAATTCCGTAACGCGAGAGTCTTCGACTTTGACGCCTTGCCACTGGGGGACAGATGCGTACGCGCTCCACTTCAAGGTGTCCCGGACGTCCCACCTGTTGCGTACAGTAAGGAGTGCCTCGCAGTCCGCCACTAGACCGGGGTTGTTCTGCGGATTCGGCACAGCAATGCCATTGCCACATAGAGCCGGCTCGTCCGGACAGACCGGCAGCTCGCTGATCCACTTAGCTAGGCCCGCCGGTACGCACCCGGTCAATGCCTTGTCATCAAGTTCCAAATTCGTGAGTTGGATCAACTGTCCCAACTCCACCGGAAATGGGCCCGTCAACTGATTGTTGCGGAGGTTCAACTGAAAAAGCCCTGTCAGTTGACCCAACTCCGGTGGAATCGCATCTGTCAGGGCATTGTTTTGAATGTACAGGCGCTCCAAGTGGATCAGTTGGCCCAATTGCGGCGGGATCGTCCCGGTCAGCGCGTTGTAGCCGAGGATCAACACCTTCAGCTCTCCGAGTTGACCCAGTTCAGGTGGAATCGTCCCAGTCAACGCGTTGTTGTGGAGGCTCAACGCCCTGAGTTGTGTCAACTGACCCAATTCGGGCGGTATCGTCCCGGTCAAGGCATTGTCGCCGAGCCAAAAACTTTCCAGTTGGCTGAGTTGTCCCAACTCCGGTGGGATCGCACCCGTTAGCTGATTGGTGTCCAAGTTCAGTCGCACGAGTTTGGTTAGTGTTGCCAGTTCGGGTGGGATCGCCCCCATTAAGGCGTTGTCGTTGAGAGACAGATCTTCCAATTGAGGCAATTGGCCTAGCTCAGGGGGTATCGTTCCGGTCAGCGCATTGCCACTGAGGGACAGACTTTCCAAGTGGACCAACTGGCCCACCTCCGGCGGAATCATCCCCGTCAGGGCGTTGTCGTCGAGGGACAGACTGTGCAAGTGGCTGAGTTGTCCTAATTCGGGTGGGATCGTCCCGCTCAGCGCGTTGTAACCGATGAACAACTCTTTCAGCTTGCTCAGTCGAGCCAATTCGGGTGGGATCACCCCGGTCAACTCATTGAATTCGAGATCTAGCGTTCTGAGTCGCGTCAACTGGTCGAATTCGGGTGGGATCGTTCCAGTCAGTGCATTGCCGTTGAGGGCCAGATTCTCCAATTGTCCCAATTCGCCTAACTCGGGTGGGATTGTCCCCGTCAAGGCGTTGTATCCGAGGTCCAAAACCTTCAACTCTCCCAAATGAGCCAATTGGGGCGGAATTGAACCGGTCAAGAGCTGCCTACTGAGGTTCAACTCCGTGACGCGATCGTCGCTTACCGCGACGCCATCCCAGTCGCTGATCGGTGTGTCCGGACTCCAATTCAAGAAGCCGAACCCGTCCAGACTATCGCGTACGGCCAAGAGCAATTTACAGTCAAACACCAAGTCGTGGTTGTCTTGCGGTTCCGGCACGACAATGCCGTTGGCGCACAACTCCCAAGGATGGGGGCTTAAGGGCTCTCTATCTTCATTTTCATCCCAACCTCGGGATGTCCACACCATTGCTTCAGATAGCGCCCAATTCGCCCTTCCGAGTCTACCTTTATCGCTGGATGCGTCGTCGCGGCCATATCGCAGCGAAGTCGGGGTCTTATTTCCGCTGATGTCGTAGCGGGGATAATAATAGTACCCGGTTCTGGAATTTTGAATTACACCTCCTTTTTCGGATAACAAGTAGTGTCCAAATTCGTCCACTGATTCTCTCACAGTAAAGCTGGTCCCATCTGGTTGAACTATGATCCGGATGCCGCGGTCTTCAGGGATCGCCGAGGCGGGTTGGAGAGGGAAGAGGAGGATGAGAACGATTATACCATTTCGAGCCATTACGTATTCCTTCCTGTCGGCGGCATGGTCGCGGCCGACCTCCACGCCCCGCACTCCGGCTACTTGAGCAAGAGCAGTCGCCTAGTCTGCTCGCCGCCGGGAGAGTGCAGGCGCACGAGATAGACGCCTGTCGCTACTGCTCGCTGGTCGCGGGCGTCCCACGGTCAGATTAGTTGCGTTCCCACCGTTCCAGAGAAATCGCGTCAATTTCTTGAAAGTGATCGTCCCGTGCGACCAAAGTCACTTGATGCTGCAGGGCCTGAGCAGCTATCCAAATATCATTCTCCGGTATGGGACGACCCTTTGCCCGAAGCGCGTTCTTTATCTGGCCATACTGTCGAGCCGTTTCCTGATTACAGCCAATGACCACCGTTGTAGAGGCGAATTCATTTATGCGCTGAATGTTTTCATCCACGCGAATGGATCGCTCAGCGCCATAATACAGCTCGCCCAAGACAATGCTGGACAAGAAAACCTCAACGGCTTGGTTCAGACGTTCCTGAATTATTTTTTCTTGAGCGAAGAGAGCGATGATGATATTGGTATCCAGTAGGTATCTACCATTCATTGGGATCTACGCTTTCGCAATCGGCTTGGATCGCTTCAGCCATCCTGTCTAAGTCTTCCCTATCTATTGTTCCTGCAAAGCGCAGCAGAGCCTTGCCGGGTACGCCTTCCATCTCGGACTTTGCTAACGAACGCACGAATTCCAGCACCTCCGCTTGTTGGCCTTTGCCCAATTTATGGATCTCATCGAGAATTTCTTTTTCTACAGACGTATCTTGCATTTTCAGTCCTCCACATTCACGAGTTGTACATGTCTGAGAAGATACATGGCGAGTTTGCGTTTACAAGATATACATATACATCTGCCGCTCATGCTGATTTCCGCACACTTGGCAGCTACTTGAGCAAGAGCAGTCGTCGGGTCTGCTCGCCGCCGGGATAGTGTAGGCGCACGAGATAGACGCCTGTCGCCAACGCCGTGCCTCGCTGGTCGCTGGTCTGGTTTTTCGGACGTGATAGCGCACAGCGACCTTACCATCCACTGGGGTGTGAGATCGTTACATTGGTCGCGAAAGCAGAGCGCACGAAGAGGCTAGCTATCTTCGCCTGCCGCTTCGTGCTCAAAGCGTTCGCGCCGTTCTTGCAAGGTTTCGCCTTCGTACATCCAATAGAGAGAACCCCTTGCAGACTGCGAACCCTTGATATCTTTTGCCAGACCGGAAATGGTGCTTCGCTTTTCTTGATATTCAACGTGATTATTCTCGTCCACGGCTTTGCAAGTTATGCTCGGGTCATCAGTCCACTCTAAAATCGCACCAACAGGAACTTTTGCCATCGTGAATTTAAAATTTTCTGCTCTAGGGGGGCGTTCTACCTCATCCTCACCCGTATCCTCAGCCGTGTCGGCAGGACTTGGCGTTACATCTTCCTTTTCATGTAGTTTCAGAACCGCTTTTATACGGAATGGAGCAATGCCCTCGAAAAATTCTCGATTTGGGCGGACCCGGTTCTCGCCAAACGCTACGTGTAAGGCCTTTTCCACCTCTTCGTAGTTTTCAACCACGGCTGCATATTCGCAGTTAAACGCTCGTGGCACACCGGTACGGTCCAAGTCCTTCATCCGATTCTTGACGTCTTGGACAGAATTACCTCCGGTCTTCCCAATTTTTACATATCCCTCCATCGCGGGGTTAGTCAGCAGGTACGCGATGCCTTCCGTACCCATACCCGCTGGTGGTTCAGTAGTGCTAGGTTGGCTTGTCATTTCTTGCTGTTGTTCAGCCACATCAGTTCTCCTTAGTAAAGGGTTGTGTCTGGTAATTATAGAAGACTACAGGTATGCCGTTCGCTGTCAGGTTGGCTATTACAACGAGGATATGCCTTTCACCCGGCAGCATCAAGAAAGGCGAGAGACGCGGGCGAAGATGCACTTGAGGTAGCGTCCGTCGGGGAAGGCTGGGTCTATCGGGTGGTCGGCTGGGTGTAGGTTGTAGGTGAGGATGCGGGTGCGGACCCGGGCGCCAGCGGCGGCGCGGCGGACGATTTGGAAGAAGTCCTCTTGAGAAATTCGCGCCGAGCACGAGGCCGTCACCAGCAGCCCGCCGTCGGCTATGAGGCGGAAGGCGTTGCGATTGAGTTTGGTATAGACGCCCATGGCCTGTTTGTACTGGCTGCGTTTCCGCATCAGCGAGGGCGGGTCGCAGATGACGATATCGTAGCGGGGGCCGCGCTCGGCCAGTTCGTCCACAAAGGGAAAGACATCGGCGATCAACAGGTCGGAGTGGGAGCCTTGGGGGCGGTTGGCGGCGAGGGTGCGGCGGGCGGCGGGCACGACTTGGGGCGATATATCGACGTCGAGGGTGCGGGATGCGCCGCCTTTGAGGGCGTGGGCCGAAAAGCCGCTCGAATAGGAGAAGAGGTTGAGCACGCGCTGGTCGCGGGCGAGCTGCTGGAGGTAGAAGCGGTTGGCGCGCTGGTCGAGAAAAAAGCCGGTCTTCTGGCCGCGGTAGAGATCGGCGTAGAGGCGCGTGTCGTGTTCTTCGATCTCGACGAACTCGGGTGGAGCTTCGCCCGCTAGCAGGCCGGTGGGCCGGTCGTCTAGCCCCTCGGCGCGGCGAGTGCCCACATCGCTGCGTTCGTACAGGCTGCGGGGGGCGAGCAGGGATTGGAATGCGATGGCGGGGCGTTGTTTTTCCATGCCAGCGGTGTGGAATTGCACCACTAGGTAGCCGGCGTAGTCGTCGGCGATTAGGCCGGGCAGGCCGTCGCTTTCGCCGTGGACTAGGCGCATGGCGTTGGTGTGGGCGGATAGACCGGCGCTGTGGCGGAGGGCAATGGATTGGGCGATGCGCTCTGTGAAGAAGGCCGCGTCAATGGGGCGGCTGGGGTCTTGGGTGAGACTGCGCACGCGGATCAGCCCGCGACAGACGAAGCGCTCATGCGCGTCAAAGACATCGACGATATCGCCGGTGTCGGCGTCCTGGGGAGGGCGTTCGACCGCGCCGGAGAAGACCCAGGGGTGGCCGTTGCGCACGGTGCGCTCGCTGTTGGGGCGCAGGTAGAGGGGTGGATAGTGGGGGGTCATGTTCTTTTTTGTATAGTTTGTGCCAACTCTCGCTTGAGATAGGCAATCTTGGCAAGACTAATTTTGAGAGGCATTCTAATTTGCACAATGCCTTGACAGGGCAGCGAAAAAAGGGTCTTCATTTTTCTATACGTTCATAACTTAACCAAGAAAGTCTGACTATATGCAATCCGATCATACCTCGGCCGTTGCCCAGTACAGCTTTGGCGATACCCTCGCCGAGCAGGAAGTCCAACTGCGAACAAACCCGCTCCTGCAGCGCTTTAGGGCCACTAGGCAGGCTCAGGCCAGCGACCCAGTGCGTCCAATATACCATTTTTGCAATCCGGACGGCCGCTTAAACGATCCCAACGGACTGTGTTTTTGGCAGGGTCGCTGGCACCTGTTCTATCAGGCCTTTCCCCCTGAAGACCCGCGGCCGCACTGGGCCCACGCGGTCAGCGATGACTTAATCCACTGGCGCGATTTGCCCTACGCCATCTACCCCCATCCCGAACACGGTTGCTGGTCCGGCGCGTCGCTGGTCGATGGGGATCGGGTCATAGTCCACTATTACGGCCACCAACTAGGCAATGTGAGCGCCATCAGCCGCGATCCGGGTATCCCCGAGCCCAAGGTCAACGAGTTCAGTCAACCCTACCGGGTTTACGATCCGTGCATTTGGAAAAAGGACGGAGCCTACTACTCGCTTTCAGGTGGCACACTGCCTATCGGTCCGAGGGGCCTGCAGCGCCGGGCGAATTTTCTTTTTCGCTCGGAGGATCTCGAAACCTGGGAATACCTGCACCCTTTTGTCGAAGACGATC
>JAGWBY010000026.1:65939-77506 GCA_021295675.1 Candidatus Latescibacterota bacterium
GCGACAAATACATGCTGCTGTATTACAGCCATCGCAACGGTGGTCAGTACCTGATTGGCGATTACGACCAAGCGCGAGACAAATTGATTGCCCGCGATTACGGCCGTTTCAACTTTGGTGCCTCTTGGCCCGGGGGGATACACGCACCATCGGCCACCCCCGACGGCAAGGGGGGATTAATTGCGATCTTTAATGTCAATTGGGGGATGCCGACCCCGGGTTGGAGCGAGGAGGAACGCCAGGTCCGCCACTTTGGCTGTTGGGAAGGACAGCAGCTTATGAGTCTGCCCCGGCGCCTGAGCTTGAGCACTAGCGGCGATGTGCAGATTGAACCGACCAGGGATATCGCATCGCTGCGCGGTCGCCATACTCAGATCGCCGACTGCACCATCAAGGGTAATAGCGAAACTGTTTTCGACCAGCTCGCCGGCAATGCTATCGAGCTGAGCCTCGAGGTCGAGACTAACGGTGCGCCCTTGATCGAGTTGGATGTTTTGCGCTCACCGGATCAGCAGGAGTACACCCGAATCGCCTTTTACCGGGACCGCGGCGTCAAGCCCCTTGCGCCCGGTATCGGGGCCGGTACGCCTCCCACTAATGAGGGCACCTACAGCCTAGTCGCCCTTGATTCTTCCCATGCATCGATACAGCCTCAGGCTCGATCACGGCCTCCGGAGATTGCCCCGGTGTTCCTAGCGCCGGAGGAGAATCTCAAGATGCGGGTATTCGTCGACAAAAGCATCGTCGAAGTCTTTGTCAACGACAGGCAATGCCTCGCTGTCCGGGTGTATCCTGGCCGCCAGGACAGTGTCGGCGTGGCACTGCGGGCGGTGGGCCGGGATGTGCGCTTGGTCGTTTTGGATGCCTGGGAGATGAAGAGTATCTATAGCCCAACGGACCAATGACCTTGGGCATTGCCTGCTGCGTCGTTCTGACTTCGCCGGCCTACTCCTCCGACTCCGCACCCTAATCCCAGCTCGGGATCGGGGTCTGAAGCGGATCGTCGATCCAGAGAAAGCGCCCGTTGACGTCGCTCTCGATGATGTCGATTACGAGCTGGGCCGCCTTCTCGGGCGGATCCCCACCTGTTTGCTCCACCCACGCCACCCAGTTGTCGTAGCCGCTCTCGCTGAGGGTGCCCGTCTTGTCGCGGATATCCGCCCACATCGCGGTCTTGACGTCGCCGGGATGGATGACGTTCGCCGTGACGCCCGTTCCCTCCAGCTCGGCGGCGAGGTGGCGGGTGAACTGGTTGAGAGCGACCTTGGCCGTGCCGTAGGCGCTGTTCAGCCGCCCGGGTGTGTGCAGCGACGCCGCAGACGAGAGGTTCACGATCCGGCCCCATCCTGCGTCCAGCATTCCGCTTAGGAACGCGCGGGACACCAGATAGGGCCCCACCGCATCGATCATGAGCGTTTCGACCCATTCCTCGGGGTCGCTGTCCTGTACGAGGGCGATTGGGCCGAAGACCCCGGCGGCATTGACGAGAACGGTGGGCCGGCCGAGCTCGGCTTCGACCGCGGTTTTGAGGCGGTCAACATCGGCCGGGTTTGAGACATCCGCCGCGAATTGCGCCGAGCGGCGCGCGACGGTTGCAACGGCTAGGCCGCGCGCCGCCAGCGCATCTGCGATTGCCCGGCCAACGCCGCGGCTGGCTCCAGTGACGACTGCGACGTGCCCTGCGAGGTTCACGGTCCGGCCTCGGCGGGTACCATGGGATTGTCCGAGTCATTCAGGCGCTTCCGCTCACTGCCCCAGTTGGCGGCGCTGCCGTTCCAATAGCGGGTGTCGGCGGGGCTGTACGAGAAGAGGTAGGACCAGCGCGGCTTGCCGGTGGTGTTATCCGGGCCTCCGTGGACGGTGTAGCCGTGATGCACGGTGCAGTCTCCCGGCTGGTAGTGGAAAGGCGGCGAGAGCTCCAGCACGGACGTCAGATTCGGGAACTGCTTGAGTAGGTCGCCCCGGTCGTCCTTGAACACCGAACCCAGCGGCCCTTCGCGATGGGAGCGGTTGACGAACCGCATGGCACCCATCTCGGGTGTGACTTCCGCCAGCGCCAGCCAGAACTGGAGCTCGCCGACTCGGTCGGAGCCGTGCTCGGACGAGTCTTGGTGATAGGTGGACCCGGCTCCTCTGGGGGGCTTGTTTAGGAGGAGATCCACGCGGTAGCGGAGCGGAACATCTACGCCCTTGAGCCGCTTTCTGTTGACGAGGCGCGTCGCGTTTTGTGCCATGCGCTCGCTGAACATGAACGAACGAAACGGCTCGGTCTCTTGATTCCGGGCTAGGCCGGCGACCGGCATCTTTTGGCTATTGCGATCGGCCCACTCCCGTCCGACGCGCAACAACTGTGTGGCGAACTCCGGCGCGACGAGCCGCGGCATCATAACCCAGCCGTATTCGTGGTAGAAGGCCACCTCCTCGTCTGTGACCTCCCGGACGATGGTTTCGATCTCGCGCTTGGTCATGGCTTGTTCCATTACTCGTACTCTCCTATTGCGCTACTGTGCGGATCGGGATGATAAGAAACTTTTATGGATGCGTTGTCAAGGGACCCTCGTCAGCGCGGAACAGGCTTGGACGAACTCCGCCGACGTGGAGGTGTAGCCCACCACGTGCTCGAAGTTCCGCAGCATGATGGCTGTCGTCCACCGTATCGGGGTACTCGGCCGACTGGGTGCAGTCCCGCAACATCACCACCCGGTAGTTGTGTTCCACCGCGCCAGCACAGGTGAAGTAGAGGCAGGACCGCTGCGAGAATCCCACGGCAATCAGGGTCTTGATGCCGTGGCAGCGCAGGTGATAGTCGGTGTGGGTCTCGTGAAACCCCGACCACTCTCGCTTGGGAAAGTCCGGCTCGTGGGCGAGGGGCTGAATCGACGGCGAGTAGTTCGGCTGCAGCGGCTTGCGCTCCGGCGCTGGGCGGTCGGCGGCATCTTCGCTGCCCCAGCGGGTGCCGTGGATCTCGCGCTTGATACTGCCCGGTTCGTCACACAGGGAGAAGTCGTTGTGGATGAAGAACACGTGCATGCCGACGGCGCGGGCGGCCTTCAGCGCGGGTGCAATCCCCTCTTCGACGCAGGAATTCCCCGCGCCGCAATCCGAATCCACGATCATGAAGGCGGTGGTCTCCAGCGGCAGGTCGAGGTCGCCGAAACGATTTCCGTCGGGATTGTCGGGGCCGTAGCCGGAATACCATCTCACTGGAAGTTGTATCGTCGCCATGTTTGCATCTCCTAGTTCAGGGGCGGCTCGGCCGCCGCCGATCAGACTTGGTCGAGTGCGTCCTTGAGGCTTTGCTCGACGAGGTCGAAAAGCTCGTCAACTTGGGGCTTGTCGATGATGAGGGCGGGCACGACGGCGAACCAGCTCGGATCAACCCGCAGGATGACTCCGTTTTGCAGCGCCGTCTTCTTGAGCGCCCGGCCCAGCTCCGGGAACGGCTTGAGGCTCGACGTATCCTTTACCAGCTCAACCCCCCTCAGCAATCCCTTGCCCCGCACCTCCCGCACGACGCCGAGCGATTTCAGGCCTGCGAGCTTGGCGGCGAGGTAGAAGCCCATCTCGCGGGCGTGGGTATCGAGGCGGTTCTCCACGATCTCATCTACCACGGCGATGCCGACCGCGCAGGCCAATGGATGGCCTGCGTAGGTGTGCCCGTGGGCGAAGTTTTCGCCGGGCTCGTAGAAGTACTCCCCCATCCCCTCGCGAGCCATCAGTGCGCCGAGGGGAATGGCACCACTCGACAGCCCTTTGCTGCCGCAGATGATGTCGGGCGTCACCCCGAAGGTGTGGGCGGCAAACATCGCTCCCGTGCGACCGAAGCCGGTGATGATCTCGTCGTAGATGAGCACGACGTTGTCTGGAAGTACTCGTCCGTGGGCGTGATGATACCCCCTGTGTTCGACACCGGTTCGAGGATGATGCCGGCCACCGTCGCTGGATCTTCGCTGATGATGACATCCTCGAACTGCTGCGCCGCGAACCGGTTCGCCTCATCCCAGTCGCCGAAGCGGTCGCGGTAGTGCGTTGGGGGGAATACCTTGAGGAAACCCGGCGGGGCCGGCTCGAATGGGGTTTTGCGCTCTCCCGTACCGCTGGCCGCCATGGCTCCCATGGTGGCGCCGTGGTAGGCCTGGTAGCGGCTGATGAACTTGTACTTATTTGGATGGCCCGACTGCTTGAAATACTGGCGCGTGAACTTGATCGCCGCCTCCATAGACTCCGAGCCGCCGCTGAACGCTTTTACGTAGTTGAGATCGCCGGGCGTGACGCTGCCGAGCTTCTCGACGAAGTCGAGCGTCACATCGGCCGTGCCGTGCATGGGCGGCGCGAAGGCGAGCTTGTCCCATTGAGTTCGCATGGCCTGTTCGACGCGCGGATGACGGTGGCCGAGCAGGGTTGAGTAGATGCCGCTGATGCCGTCGAAGTAGCGTTTCCCGTCCGTGTCCCAGTAGTAGAGTCCTTCCGCCCGCGACACGATGAGCGGATTGTTCATGAACTCGGCCGTCGATTGGTAGTCGAGGAAGGTTCTTCTGAGCAGTTTTTCCTGTCGCGCGTCCACGTTTATCGCTCCTTCTCGTATGGATCGGAACGATAAGAAGCCTTTGTGGCCGCGTTGTCAAGGCCGTATTGACAACGCATCGGTAAGGGCCCTTTATCGTTCCTGATATTCACCACGTGGATAGAGGCGCGAGGTTTGAGAAACTAAAGGGGGAACTATGAACCAGAAGAGTGATCCAGAATCGACGGCGGAGGCCGTCCCGATCCAGGGTTTTGAGAAGGCCGTTACCGACTACGAGGCGTCGAAGACTTGGCAGCCCGTATCCGACCGCGTGATTCGCGTGGGTATCGCCGGGTATGGCGTGTGCAACTTCGGCGCGGCCTTCCATTTCCAAGATCATCCGAACGTGACCGTCGCCGCGGTGGCTGAACTGGACCCGGACAAGCGGGCCGAACTGGCCAGAGCATGTCGTTGTGCGACTGCCTATTCCTCGTGCGAAGAGTTGATTGAGGACGACTCGCTCGAGGCCGTTTTCGTTGCCACTGACGCCCCGAGCCATGCCCGGCTGGCCATCGCCGCGCTCAAAGCAGGCAAACACGTTGCATCGGCCGTGCCCATGCGGATGCGCTTTTCGTCGCCGCCAAGACTGCCGACCGCAGCTACATGATGTTCGAAACTTCGTACTTCCACGAAGATCTCTATAACATGCGGGAGTTGTACCGAGCCGGCGCGCTGGGAAAAGTCGTCTATGCAGAGGGTGAATACTGGCACTACTTCCCGACGCCGCTGGCCGCGCACGAGAGCTGGCGCACTGGGTGTCCCCCGCAGTGGTATCCCACGCACTCCAATGCTTACTACATGGGCGTCACCGGCGGGAGCTTCACCGAGGTCTCCTGCATGGGCGTGCCCAGCAGCGTCGATCATCTGAAGACTGCAAACAACCGCTACGGCAATCCGTTTGGCACTGAAATTGCGCTCTTTCGCACTAGCGAAGGCGGCATGGCGCGGATGGGGGTTAGCTGGGACACGCCGGGTGTCGGCGGGGAGACGGGCCGGATCCGCACGGAGAAGGGGACTTTCTACGGCAAGTTCCAGAATGACGGACAGGACTCTGTGCCAACATTCAAGCGCCCACCTCTTCCTCCGGGGGTGGATGCTGGCGGGCACGGCGGCTCCCACGGCTACCTGATGTGCGAGTTCGTCGAGGCGATCTTGCTGGACCGCACGCCCCTCATCGACGTGGCCCAATCACTGAACATGACGGTCAGCGGCATCGTCGCGCACGAGTCGGCGCTGAAGGACGGCGAACTGCTGAAGATTCCGCAGTATATCCTGTGAGCCCCCATCGCGTTAGATCTGCAAGGAATAGTCGCCGTTTCCGGTCGGCTACTTAAGGTAGAGTAGTCGCCGCGTCTGCGCTCCGTCGGGGTGGCGCAGGTGCGTGAGATAGACGCCGGCTGCCACCGCAGCACCCCGCTGGTCGCGGGCGTCCCAGCGGACTTGGTAGAAACCGGCGGGCTGGAACTGGTTTACCAGCGTGCGCACGGGCTGGCCCAAGACGTTGTAGATTTCCAGCCGCACCGGGCCGGGGCTGGCGAGGCGGTAGGCGATCTGGGTGCTGGCGTTGAAGGGGTTGGGGAAATTGGGGGCTAGGCCGCTGGTGGTTGGTATGGCCGGTGTGGTGATGGGTGTTGAGATGGAGGTTGGGTGGGGGATGTATAGGGCGATGCCGGTGGGGGGGCCGTATCTGTCTGTCTCCTCCGAGAAGATGCGTTCGACATTGGAGCCGTCCAAGTTGGAACGGTAAATTTGCAAAGACCGTGAAGGACTACCCCGACTGAAGGAGACCGGGTCGTCGAGCAAGGCCGTCCAGTATATCTTGTTCCCAATGAGGTCCAGAGCGATGGCTCCTATCGAATGTGCCCAGTCAAGGACGTCGAATTTTTCGATGTGTGAGCCATCCAAGTCGGAGCGGAAGATGGCGGGGGAGATGTCATTGCTACCCGTACCCGTCCAGTAGATTTTGGCTCTATCCTCGTCTAAGGCGATGTTCGAGGAAGCCACTGTTGAGATTGGGACATCTTCAATGTGCGAGCCATCCAAATTGGATCGGAAAAACTGGGATGTAGCCCACGGATAATTATCAGACTCCTTCCAGTAAATTTTGGCTCTATCTTCATCCAAGGCGATGGCAGATGGATGATCCAACCCAATGACGATATCCTTGACCGGTGAGCCGTCCAAGCCAGCCTCCTGAATTTTCCCTGTTCCCGAATCGGCCCAGTAAATTTTGCTCCCGGCTGTCAGGGCAATGCCCCTCGGTTCATCCAACCCGGTTATCAGTACTTCGCGGTTTTGGCCTTTTAGATCGGCTCGATGGATCGTCCCCTTCGCCGCGTCGGTCCAGTATATCTTGTCCATGCCTAGGGCAATACCGTGTGGTCTTCTCTCGATTGGATCGAACAGTACTTCGCGGTTTTGGCCGTCCAAGTCCGCTCGCTGAATCGTCTGCGTGCCCGGATTGGTCCAGTATATCTTGTTCCCGTCTAAATCGAGGGCGATGCCTGCTAGGGAGCCCGTGAGGTGGAGTTGGCTTAAGTCGAAGAAGTGTTCGCGGTTTTGGCCGTCCAAGTCCGCTCGCTGAATCGTCTGCGTGCCCGGATTGGTCCAGTATATCTGGCCTCCGTCCACATCGAGGAGGATGATTTCTTCGGGGTAGCCCTCTGAGACGGTGAGGACCTCTTCGACGCTTTGGCCGTCGAGGTCGGCTCGATAGATTCTCCCTGCGTCCGCGTCCGTCCAGTATATTTTGCCTCCGTCCGCGTCGAGAGTAATACTAGAAGATCCTGATGAGACAATATATACATGATCATATATGTTTATATTGAAGTCTGCGCCGTCGAAGTGAGAGAGGTCTGTCTGCACGATGGCATCAGAGTCCGTCCAGTACACTTTACCTCTGACCAAATCCAGAGCAATGTCCCCTGTATGATCCCCTCCCGAGAACCCTTCGGTATTAGAACCGTCGAGGTTTGCCCGCGCAACGATACCTTCAATATAGTCACCGTGTGAGATCCCCTCCGTCCAGTACATTTTGCCTCCGGCTACATCGAGGGCAATGTCTGTTATCCAGTTCCATGTTGGGGGGCCATATCCTTCTATGAGGGTTTCGACGTTTGAGCCGTCGAGGTCGGACCGATGGATGTTAGCCACCGCCCTTTCCGTCCAGTACATCTTCCCGCCTGCTATATCCAGAGCGATTTTGTCTGGACGCCGTAAATCTGGGATGACTAGCTGTTCGACATTTGAGCCGTCTAAACTAGAGCGATGGATGCCGCTCTCTGGGTGAGTCCAGTAGATTTTGCCCTCCGCGACCGGCTGGCTGTAGCCGCTCTGTGCTCCAAAGATCGACCATGCCGCTGTGAATATGGTGGCAATCGCTTTCCGGCTGGCAATTGAGCGTATCATCGGATAACTCCTCTCAACAAGGTGGCGTTTGACAGGAAATTCAGTTCGTCAACTGAGGTACTGCTTGGCCTCTTTACCCACCAACTCCCGCAGGTCGGGATCGTCAATGCAGAAGATGCGGAAGATTTTGGCTTGGTCTTCGAAGTTGTGTAGTAGCGAGTCGCGCAGGCGGGAGACCTCTGGATCGGCAAAGGTCAGGGGGTCGGTCTTGTCGGCGGGGAGTGTGCGGCCGTAGAAGACCCTGAGATCGACTTCGGGGGTCTTGTTGAAGCTGGGAATGTCGATGAGGATTTCGTGACCTTGGAACGCGCGGCCGAGCCGCTGGCCGAATACTTGGCACAGCTCGATTTCCTTGGCGCGGCGCTTGTAGGGATGGCGGAAGAGAAAGTCGAGGCGGTTCATCAGAGGCTGGGTGCGCTCGCTGGGATGAATGACGGCAGCGACCTTGTAGAGGCGGCGGTGGATCGTGCCTTCGAGGAGTTGGGCGGAGGTTTCCAGCCCTAGGCGCTTCTGCTCGCGCTGGAGGCGAGCGATCAGCCCACTCTCGGTGAGGCGGTGGAAATCGGAGAAGTCGAGCCGATTGTGCGGGTGGAGGAGAATTTCTTGCACTGCGCGTTTGAACATGGCCGACGCCGAGCGCACGCCGTGATGCCAGTACACGTTGCGGTACATTTGGTAATTGGTAAAGACGAGGGCTTCGACCGCGGAGACGCCCTTGCTGGTGATGGCCAGCCGCTGGCGCTCAGGGTCGAACTTGATCGAGGCGATCAGGCGGTCGCGGTTGACGCTCTCGCCGAAGGGCACGCCGCAGAACATGGAATCGCGCAGGAGATAGTCGATTTTGTCGGGGTCGAGAGTGCTGCTGAGGATATTGGCCAGTAGCAGGTCCTCGGGGGGAACTGCGAGGCCGCTGTTTTCGTAGTCGATGACGTTGGCTACGCGCGCTGGGTCAATCTGGAACTTATCGGCAATCGTCTGGTAGAGTTCGCCGTCTTGGTCCTCGATGATCTGCCTGGCCCCTTCTTCGTGCCGGATGAAAAAGGGCCTTAGCTCTTCGAGGGTATGCGAGAAGGGGTAGTGGCCGATGTCGTGGAGCAAGGTCGCGGCGATGAAGACGCGCACGTCCTCTTCGCTCAGCGCTAGGGGCGGGTCCGAGTCGAGGAGACGGGTCAAAAACTGCTTGGCCAAGTGATAGACGCCCAGCGAGTGCTCAAAGCGCGAGTGGCGCGCGCCTGGATACACCAGATGCACGTAGCCGAGCTGGGAGATGTTGCGCAGGCGCTGGAAGGCCCGGGTATCGACGAGGGCGAGGACGGGAGCGGGGAAGTGGATATAGCCCCAAACAGGGTCGCGGAAGGCCTTGCCTTCTTCGGCTAAAAGTTGATAATCCATAGCATTGGCCAATCTAGGAGGGGCGTGTTACCCTGTCAAGAAATATGCGCCGAACTCGTTATGAAAGCGATACTTAGGGCATTTTGTTGCGCGGGCCGTCCATTGACACAAAACCGATTGGCTCCTATCTTCCAAGATTTCTGTTGACTAGGGGAACACTTGCTAAGGAAATAAATTATATATCTATGGAACGCACGTTGATGATCGTCAAGCCCGATGCGGTCGCCAAAAGCGCTATCGGCCAGATTATTGCCCGCGTCGAGGGCGAGGGCTTTGTGGTGCGCGCCCTGCGCATGGTCGAGCTATCCGCCGAGCAGGCGCGGGCCTTTTATGCCGTGCATCGGGAGCGCCCCTTTTACGGCGAGTTGGTAGAATTTATGACCTCCGGGCCAGCGGTGCCGATGGTGCTAGAGCGCGCCGACGCGGTAGCGCATCTGCGCGATTTTATCGGGCCGACCAACAGCACAGAGGCACCCGCGGGCACGATTCGCGGCGACTTTGGCACGGACGTGCAGTGCAACGCCGTGCACGCCTCGGACTCAGCGGCCAACGCCAAGTCCGAGATCGCGTTTTTCTTTGCCGACTGAGCAATCCCATGAGCGCCTTAGGGACCCAATGCGCTCTCCTTTGAGCTACGTGCGGAGGAATTGGAGTTAAAAGACGAATTTTTCGCCTTTCCGTCCAGCGTTGAAGCCCGCATTGAGGTGCGGCGTGCGCTCAGCAACTTCAAGATCGACGGGGTCGTCACCTGCCGTATTGCCGGCGAGTGCTATCGCTGTCTAGAGGAAGTACAAGAGGGGGTCACAGCGCGGTTTCGCTTGCTTGTGCAGCGCCGCCAAGCTACCCCCGAAGAGCTAGAGTCGGCAGAAAAAGACGGGTTCATCGAGATCGTCGATCCGGGGACGCGCGAGTTCGATTTGCGGGCGTACATTCGCGAGGCCCTAATTTTGGACTTGCCGATGCGAATACCCACCCTGGATGCCGATGATCGGTGTCCGTACTGCGGAGTTGACGGAGCCGCCGAACCCACCGCCGAACAGGAGCGAGAAGCGGACCCGCGTTGGGCCGCACTCGCGCAGATCGATTTTTCCCAACCCAAAGAAAATTCTTGAGAGGAGTTCCCCGTGGCTGCAGTACCTAAGAGGAGAATTTCGCGCACCCGCCGCGACAAGCGGCGCACTCACTGGAAGATCAAGGCAGCGGCGAGGACTACTTGCTCCCACTGTGGACAGCCTGCCTTGCCCCACCGCGTCTGCCCGAGCTGCGGCTTCTATCGGGGCCGCGAATACGTCGAGCCTGAAGTATAGGCTGCTCGGGGCGGATGCTTGCGTGGCTGAAGAGGAAAAAAAAATTCGCGCGGCCATTACGGCCACTGCGCATTTCCTGCCCGACAAGGTGATCTCCAATGCCGATCTGGAGCGGCTGGTAGATACCTCGGACGAGTGGATCCGCTCGCGTACCGGCATTTCCGAGCGGCGCTTCCTAGCGGAGGATGAGCCGACCTCCACCATGGCTATCGCCGTGGCCCAAGAGCTATTGGCGCGCCGTGGGATTGCCGCTGACGACATTGACTTAATCATCGTCGCGACCATTACGCCAGACATGATCTTTCCGGCGACGGCTTGCTTGGTGCAACACGCCATCGGTGCCAGCCGAGTCTGGGCCTACGACCTGTCGGCTGCTTGCTCTGGCTTTGTCTTCGCCGTGGCGACCGGCGCGCAGTTTATCGAAAGCGGCGCGCATCGCCGGGTGATGGTCATCGGTGCCGACAAGATGAGCAGCATCCTCGACTTTGAGGATCGCACGACGTGCGTGCTCTTTGGCGACGGAGCGGGTGGGGTGTTGCTGGAGCGCGGCGAGGATGGAGCCGGGATGATCGACTTTGAGCTATACGCCGACGGGGCCGCGGTCGAATGCCTGCACATCAAAGGCGGCGGCAGCCTGTATCCCCCTTCGCACGAGACCGTCGATCAGCGCATGCACTACATTCGCCAAGAAGGGCGCACGGTTTTCCGGTTTGCCGTAGAAAAAATGGCCGAGGTGTCGGTCAGTCTGCTGGAGCGCAACGGTCTTACGGGCGCAGACCTCAAACTCTTCGTACCCCATCAAGCCAACAAGCGCATTATCGACGCCGCGGCCCAGCGCATGGATCTCCCCTCGGAAAAAGTAATGATGAATATCGACCGCTATGCCAATACCACGG
>JAGWBY010000026.1:77534-87952 GCA_021295675.1 Candidatus Latescibacterota bacterium
TTGGAGCGCGGCGACTTGGTGCTGATGACCGGCGTTGGCGGCGGCCTCACTTGGGGTAGTGCCTTGTTTCGCTGGGGGCAGTGAGATGGGCGGGCGCGCCTTTTTGTTTCCGGGACAGGGTTCGCAGGCGGTGGGTATGGCCCGCGATCTCTACGAGCAGTACGAGTCGGTGCGGGAGCGCTTTGCCGAGGCCGACGAGGTGCTGGGTTTTTCGCTCAGTGCGATTTGCTTTGCGGGCCCGGCCGAGCAACTGGCGCAAACCAATGTTACGCAGCCAGCCGTCTTCGTTCACAGCGTCGCTGCCAACGAGTTGCTCGTCGCGGCTGGGCTACAGCCTGTGGCTGTAGCTGGACATAGCCTCGGGGAATACTCGGCGCTGGTGGCGGCCGGAGTGCTTTCCTTTGCAGAGGCCCTGACGCTCGTGGGTACGCGCGGCCGGTTGATGCTGGAGGCCGGTAGCGAGTGGCCGGGGACGATGGGGGCAGTGATCGGTTTGGACGACGACCACGTCATAGCCTTGTGCCAACAGGTAGCAGAAGTGGGAATCGCAGTAGCCGCTAATTTTAATGCTCCGGGCCAAGTCGTGGTTTCGGGTGAGCGGGCCGCGGTGGCGCGGGTGAGCGAGTTGGCCACCCAAGCCGGTGCTAGGCGCGTCGTCGAATTGGCCGTCAGTGGGGCTTTTCACTCGCCGCTTATGGCGTCGGCGGCTGTGGAGATGGAGTCGCTGTTACAGGCGGTGCCCTTTGCGCGGCCGCGCGTGCCGGTGTTGACCAATGTCTCGGCTGAGCCCGTGGAAGACCCGGAAAAACTGCGGCTGCACCTAATCCGTCAGATCACGAGCCCGGTTCGCTGGAACGAGACAGTGCAGCGGCTGGCGGCCATGGGCATCAACCGCGCTTTTGAAGTAGGGCCGGGGGCCGTGCTAAGGGGGTTGGTGCGCCGCACTGCGCCCAAGCTCGCGGTCGCACTGGCGGGTACCGTGGAAGAAATCGCCACGGCACAAGGAGCGGAATAATATGGGACTCTTGGACGGGAAAGTCGCGTTGGTAACCGGTGGGTCGCGGGGCATTGGCCGGGCCATTGCCCTGCGCTTGGCGGAAGAGGGCGCGGACTTGGCAATCTGCGCTCGCAACGCTACTGCGGCTGGCGAAGTGGCTGCGGCTATTGAGACCTTGGGTCGCCGCTGCCTCGTGCGTCAGGCCGATGTCGCCGACGCCGAGCAGGCGGCCGAGTTGGTAGCGGCGACAATTGCGGAGTTGGGTCGGCTGGACGTGTTGGTCAACAACGCCGGCGTCACCCGCGACAATTTGCTGATGCGGATGAAGGAGGAGGATTGGGACGAGGTCTTGGCGATCAACCTCAAGGGGGCCTTTAACTGCGTCCGAGCCGCGGTGCGTCCCATGCTCAAGGCCCGCGGGGGGCGGATCGTCAACATCACTTCGGTCGTGGGCTTGCTGGGCAATGCCGGTCAAGCCAACTACGCCGCGTCCAAGGCCGGATTGATCGGCCTGACCAAGAGCTTGGCGCGGGAGCTGGCCTCGCGCGGGATCACCGCCAATGCCGTGGCCCCGGGGTTGGTGCCGGAAACGGGCATGACGGACGGCTTGACGGAACAGCAGCAGGAGCAGATGATTGCCACGGTGCCGCTAGGTCGTGCAGGGACGCCGGAAGACGTGGCCCACGCCGTGGCGTTCCTAGCATCGGATCAAGCCGCCTATATCACTGGTCAGGTCTTGTCCGTAGATGGCGGCATGGCCATATAATTTGGGTATTAAAAATTTTGCTATATTTAGCTCTAACTTTTAAGACCGCACAGCGGTAAAACGTTCACTCCTATCCCAAGAGGAACACACTATGGCTTCTATTGAAGAGCGCGTGAGAGATTTAGTCGTCGAGCAACTCGGCGTGAGCCAAGATCAAGTAAATCCCCAAGCATCTTTCATCGACGACTTGGGGGCCGACTCGCTCGATACCGTCGAGTTGGTTATGGCCTTTGAGGAGGAATTCGGGATCGACATCCCGGACGAGGACGCCGAGAAGATTATGGTCGTAGCCGACGCAGTTAAGTACCTAGAAGAAAACAGCAAGGCGTGAGCGGTAGTCCAGTGCAGAGGCGCAGAGCGGTTGTCACGGGTTTGGGGGTCCTAGCGCCCAATGGCAACGACCTACCGAAGTTCTGGGACGCGCTCCTCGCTGGCCGCTCTGGGGTCGGACCGATCACTAGGTTCGATACTTCCCAACACCGGACTACGATCGCCGCTGAGGTCAAGAGTTTCGACCCGGAGGCGATCATGGACCGCAAGGATGTGCGCCGCAACGACGCCTTTACGCACTACGCGATCTGCGTGGCGAGGGAGGCGGCTAGCCGCGCCCGGCTCGACATGGAAGCGGTGGACCCCGAGCGCGTGGGCGTGATTTGGGGCTCGGGCATCGGCGGAATCCGGACTCACGAAGACCAGCACACTATCCTGCTGGAGAAAGGCCCTAGGCGCATCAGCCCGTTCTATGTGCCCATGATGATTTCCGATATGGCTCCGGGCATGATCTCCATGGACTTGGGAGCCAAAGGGCCCAACTACGGCACGGTGTCGGCTTGTTCGTCGGCGGCCCACGCCCTCGGCGAGTCGGCGCGCAAGATCCAGTACGGGGAAGCCGACGTGATGGTGACCGGTGGCTCAGAAGCGGCCGTTACCCCCATTGCCATGGCCGGCTTTTCCTCGGCCAAGGCCCTATCGACGCGCAACGACGAGCCCGAGCGGGCCAGCCGGCCCTTTGACGCCGAGCGCGATGGCTTCGTACTCGGCGAAGGGGCCGGAGCCGTCATCTTGGAGGAATTGGAGCACGCGCAAAGGCGCGGGGCCGAGATCTACGGCGAATTTCTCGGGCTGGGTTTTACTGCCGATGCCTATCACCAGACGGCGATGGCACCCGAGGCCGAGGGTGGGGCGCGGGCCATGCGCATCGCCTTGCAGGACGGTGGCTTGGACTCGGGCGACATCGGGTACGTCAATGCCCACGGCACCTCGACGCCCATGGGCGACCAGCAGGAGACCGCGGCGATCAGGACGGTCTTCGCCGGCCACACCGATAGCTTGGCCGTAAGTTCGACCAAGTCGATGACTGGGCATCTGTTGGGTGCCGCCGGGGCCATCGAGAGCATTGCCTGCATCATGGCGCTCAAAAGCGGGGTGCTGCCGCCGACGATCAACTACGAAAACCCCGACCCCGACTGCGACCTCGACTACGTACCCAACGAAGCACGCCGCGTGCAGGTAAACTACGCCCTCAACAATTCCTTTGGCTTTGGCGGCCACAACGTGGCGCTGGTATTCGGTCGCTTCACCGGCTGACGCACTTCCCCAGCACTCCCCGTGCACTCCCCGTGCAAACGAGGTTTTCAATTCGGGTATTAGGAAGATGAGCTGGATTTCAACTCTTTGGAATCGCCTCAAGTCGGCGGGCGACCTAGAAGATAGTAGCACGGGTTCGGAGTACGCTCTCGAAAAGCTGTTGGGCTACCACTTCAATGACAAGAATCTGTTGGTCAAAGCCCTCAAGCATCGATCATATGTGTACGCTGAAGAAGGCAGCGACCGCATTGAGTCGAATGAGCGGCTCGAATTTCTCGGCGACGCCGTGTTGGAGTTGTTGGTCACCGACTACCTCTTTCGTCGCTTTGAGGACAAGGGCGAGGGTGAGTTGACCCAGATGAAGTCGCAGCTAGTCAGCCGCAAGGCGCTGGCGCGCCAAGCGGACTGTCTTGGGCTAGGGAGCTTTGTGTTGCTGAGTGAGGACGAGCGCGAAGCCAACGGCGGACAGCGACCGTCGATCCTCTGCGACACCTTGGAGTCGCTGATTGGGGCGATCTATCTCGACGGTGGCTTAGAGGCTGCCCGCTCCTGTGTTCGGCGCGCGGTGCTGGCGGATTTTCACCAAATAGTCCAACCAGACGGGAACTTTAACTTCAAGAGCAGGTTGCTCGAATACTCGCAGGGCAAGGGCAATGGCCACCCCCGCTACTTGGTACACGCCGAGCATGGGCCAGACCACGACAAGATCTTTAGCGTCGAAGTGTGCATCACTGGCCAGCGCATGGGTTGGGGCCAAGGGCGGAGCAAGAAGGAGGCGCAACAGATGGCGGCCAAGGACGCCCTTGAGAGTTTGGACGCGCTCTAATGGGCCTTGCTTGGCGCGTCGTCGATACGGGTACAATATGGGCGTCGATCAAGTTCTCGCCGCGGACGCGGCTCAAGGTCCGGTACTGCGCTTCTATGGCTGGAACCCGCCAGCTATCTCCTGCGGCTGGAACCAGCAGCCCGAGCGCGAGGCCAATGTCGAAGCCTGTCGCGCGCTGGGCATTGACGTGGTGCGCCGGCCCACGGGTGGAAGGGCGGTGTTGCACTGGGAGGAATTGACTTACAGCGTCGTCTGCGTCCCAGAGGAATTGGTCGAGGGCGGAGGGATAGAGGCCACGCACCGCAAGATCGGTGCGTGTTTGGCCGAAGGACTGCGGCTTTTTGGGGCCCCTGTCGAGTTGGAAAGGGCTGACCGTTGCGTTGGCGGCTTGCGGTCGGGGCCTTGTTTTGGCAGCACGGCGCGCTGGGAGCTCAAGTGCCAGCAGCGCAAGCTGGTCGGCAGCGCGCAGCGGCGCTACGGACGCTGTTTGCTGCAACACGGGTCGATCTTGCTCGGCCGGGCGCACGAGCGCCTACCGCAACTGATGCGGATTGACGAGGACGTGCGGCAAAGATGGACCCGGCAGGTGCGAGCGCACAGCACGGATTTGCAGGCCTGTATGGGGCGGCCGATTGACCGGTCCGCACTGGTTGATTGCTTGGTCGAGGGCTTTAGACGCCAACTTGGTGCAACCATGCGCTGGAGCGCGCTGGCCACCGATGAGGAGCACCGAGCTGCGGCTTGGGAAAGGGACAGCGCATGATAGCGCAGGATCCCGTGTTAGAAGTCCGCGATTTGCGGACCTACTTTCACACGGAAGAGGGCGTCGCCCGCGCCGTCGATGGGGTGTCGTTTGCGGTGGGGCGGGGCCAGACGCTGGGGCTGGTCGGCGAAAGCGGCTGCGGCAAGAGCGTCAGCGCCTTCTCGATCATGCGCTTGGTGCCCGATCCACCAGGCCGCATTGAGGACGGACAGATCCTGCTCAAGGGGCGCGATTTGCTTGCGCTGGACGAGGAGGAGATGCGCCGCGTGCGCGGCGACGACATCGCGATGATTTTTCAAGAGCCGATGACGAGCCTCAACCCGGTGCTGACCTGCGGGTTCCAGATCGCCGAGGCTGTGGTTTTGCACCAGCAGGTCCGCATGCGGGAAGCGCGCACCCGAGCGATCGAGATGCTGCAACTGGTGGGGATTCCAGCGCCCGAACAGCGGATCGACGAATATCCCCATCAGCTATCGGGCGGAATGCGCCAGCGGGTGATGATCGCCATGGCACTGTCGTGCAACCCAGACGTGCTGATTGCCGACGAGCCGACCACGGCCCTCGATGTGACGATTCAAGCGCAGATCCTCGCGCTGTTGGAGTCGCTGCAAGAATCCTTGCAAATGGCGATTGTGATGATCACCCACGACCTCGGGGTGATCGCCGAGACCGCGGACCAAGTGGCAGTCATGTACGCCGGCCAAATCGTCGAGTACGCGGCAACGCAAGCGCTATTTACTCGCCCGCGGCACCCTTATACGCACGGTTTGCTGCGCTCGATCCCGCAGCTGGACGCCGAGCAGGAGCGATTGGACATCATCCCGGGCGTGGTGCCCGACGCCCGCGCTTTCCCACAGGGGTGTCGCTTTGCTCCGCGCTGCCCGCTGGCCGACGATCACTGTCGGGCCGAGGTGCCGCCGCTGGAGGAGGTCGAGGCCGGACACTGGGCAAGCTGTTGGAAGGCGGGGGACGCATGAGCCAAGCTGCGCCCTTGGTCGAGGTCAAGGGCCTCAAAAAATACTTTCCCGTGCGCCAGGGGTTTTGGGGCCGGGTGCAGGCCCACGTCAAGGCTGTTGACGGGGTCGATCTGACGATTGGACGCGGTGAGACCTTGGGCGTGGTCGGCGAGAGCGGTTGCGGCAAGACCACGCTGGGCAGGCTCATGCTGCGGCTAATTGAAGCTACAGCCGGGCAGGTGCGCTTTGCCGGGGCTGATCTATTGGAGTTGAGCAAAGAGGCCATGCGGCGGCAGCGGCGGGACATGCAGATTATCTTCCAAGACCCGTATGCGTCGCTCAACCCGCGGATGACGGCCCTGAAGGTCCACGGCCTTGCCGAGCGCGCCGAGTTGGCCGAGCGAGTGGGGGAGTTGCTGGAGATGGTCGGGTTGCCGGCGGATTGTGCGCGGCGCTACCCGCACGAGTTTTCCGGCGGCCAGCGCCAGCGCATTGGTGTTGCTCGCGCCTTGGCGGTGCGGCCGCAGTTTATCGTTGCCGACGAGCCAGTGTCCGCGCTGGACGTTTCAGTGCAGGCCCAGATCATCAACTTGCTGCAAGACCTACAGCGCGATTTGGGTCTGACGTATATGTTTATTGCCCACGACTTGAGCGTGGTGCGCCACATTTCGGATCGGGTGGCCGTGATGTACTTGGGGCGCATCAGCTCTACCGCCAGCCGTCCCATCCCTACACGCGCGCGCTGTTGGCGGCCGTGCCCGCGCCCGACCCGCGGACTAAGCGGGAGCGCATCCTGTTGGAGGGTGACGCGCCCAATCCAGCGGCTGTGCCCTCGGGATGCCCCTTTCACCCGCGCTGCCCAGAGCGCGAAGAGGTATGTACTCGCGTGGTACCACGCCTCGTCGATTTGGGCGGCGGTCACTGTACGGCTTGTCTGCTCCGCTATCCTGCGGAGCTGAAAAACCGGCTGGTTGCCGAAGCTAACGAGAAAAACGCAAGATAGCAGGAGAACTATAGCTTATGATGACTTTGTTGCGCCAAAAGACGGTGCTCGTTTTGTGGTTTGTGATATTCGCTTTCATCGGCCTGATCGTCGTCGAATGGGGAGCCGACTACTCAGGGGCGGGCACCAACGCCGCCGGCGATGCGGTCGGCGTGATCAATGGCGAGACCATTTCGCTCCAAGAGTTCCAAGACGCGCTGCGGCGGATAGCGCGCCAGATGCCGCAGGAGCAGCGCGCCGATCAGGCCCTGCTCGTGCAGCAGGTGTGGGACTACTACGTCCGCGACTTGGGCTTTGAGGTGACCGACGGGGAAATCGCCTTTTACACGCGGAACAATCCCCCGCAGGCCGTGCGCGAATTCGAGACCTTTCAAACCGACGGCGCGTTCGATATGGACAAGTACGCCCAGTTCATCGGCAATCCGGCCAATCTCAGCGACCCCAACAACCAAGCCTTAGTCCTGTGGATCGAGAGCACGATTGAGCGGCAATTGCTCGATTACAGGCTACAGCGGATGTTGCGGGGCACCGCGCAGGTGAGTCCCAACGAAGCGCACCAGCACTTTGTTGAGGCCAACGAAAAGGTGCGCATCGAATACGCATTTGCCCCCAGCGACGCTGCGGATGACGAGATCGAGGTAACAGACGAAGATTTGGCTGCCTATTATCAAGAAAACGTGGCCGACTACGAGCACCCCGATCAGGTAAAGCTGGAATACGCTTACTTTCCCAAAGTGGCTAGCGCTGTGGATTCGCTGGAGACCAAAAAGGAGATCGGTCGCCTGCGCCAAGAGATCGAGGCTGGTGAGGATTTCGCCGAGTTGGCTGCGGTGGTCTCCGACGATGAGGGGTCCGCCGCCCGAGGTGGGGATCTCGGTTTTTTTGGTCGTAGCCAGATGGTTGCGCCCTTTGAGGAAGCCGCCTTCGCCTTGGCTCCTGGTGAACTTTCCGAGCCGGTGCAGACGCGCTATGGCTGGCATCTGATCAAGGTGGAAGAACGCTTGGAGGAAGAAAGCGGGGAGAGGGTACACGCCCGCCATATCCTGCTCAGATACCAGCCCTCGCGCACGACTGAAGATAGCCTGCGCAGCCGGGCCGAGGTGTTCCAAGAGCAGGCCACAGCCGAGGGCTTTGCGGCCACGCTGGCGGCCTCTGGCACCGAGGCGACGACTACGAATTTCCTGCGCAAGAGCCAAGCTGTGCCGGGCATCAGCGCGAACACCACGTGGCTCGTCAACTGGTTTTTTGAACAAGAGCCTGGAGCCGTTAGTCAGGTCGTCGAGGACGACTCGGGGCTGTGGGTGGCGCATCTGGCAGCCAAGCGGCCTGAGGGCACCGCGCCTTTGGACGAGCTAAGGGATCAGCTTGAGCCGTTGGTGCGCGCGAGCAAAAAGGCCGCCCGCGCTGCCGCCCAGCTAGAGGCCGTGCGGGGGGAAGTAGGAGCCGGGGCCACCTTGGCGCAGGCGGCGCAAAATGCCGGGGTGGAGTTCCACACCCCCGAGGCTTTTGCACGCACCGAATCGGTGGAGGGGCTGGGTCGTGCTAACGCAGTGGTTGGTGCGGCCTTCCGCTTGGAAGAGGGCCGACTCAGCGAAGTGATCGAGGTCGCCGAGGGCAGCAAGCGCGGGGCGTACTTGCTGAAGCTGCTGGAGAAGACGCCGGTAGATGAGGAGCAATTCGCCGCGCAGCGCGAGCAGGTAGTAGCTCAGCTTCAGGCGCAGCGCGAGCAGGAGGCCGTGCAGAACTGGTTTGCGCATCTGTACGATACGGCTGAGATCGAGGACAACAGACATCGCTTTTTCACGTTTTAGATTGGAGAGGAATCATGTCAGCAGCACCAGGGCAAACGCAAATCGGCTTTATTGGCTTGGGGATCATGGGCGCGCCCATGGCCGAGAACCTGCTCAAAGCCGGTTATCAGCTCAACGTGTACAACCGCAGCGACCGTCCGCGCGTTGACGAGGTCATCGCCGCTGGTGGCGTGCGCGTTGGCTCGCCCAAAGAAGCGGCGACGGGTGCGGATGTCATCATCAGCATCGTCACGGACACGCCCGATATGGAGGCGGTACTCGTGGGCGAGGAAGGCGCGATTCACGGAGCTAAAGAGGACGCGGTCGTCATCGATATGAGCACGGTGTCGCCCAAAGTCACCCGCGAAGTAGCCGCGGCCTTGCAGGAGCGGGGCGTGGCCATGCTCGACGCGCCCGTCAGCGGCGGGGATGTGGGCGCGATCAACGGCACCTTGTCGATCATGGTCGGCGGCGACGAGGCCGTCTTTAACCAGTGCCTGCCGGTCTTTGAGGCGATGGGCACGAATATCAACTTGATTGGCTCCAACGGCGCGGGTCAGACGACGAAGCTTTGCAACCAAATCGCGGTTTCGGTCAACAATATGGCGATGGCCGAGGCCCTGATGCTGGCGGCGACCTCCGACTTGGACGTGCAAAAGGTCATTGACGCGATCAGCGGCGGCGCGGCTGGCTCTTGGCAGTTGAGCAACTTAGGCCCGCGCATTGCCGCGGGAGATTTTGATCCGGGCTTTATGGTCTATTTGCAGCAAAAGGATCTGCGGTTGGTTTTGCAGGCGGCCAACGATGTCAAGCTGGCCCTGCCGGCCGTGAGCATCGCGCACCAGTTTTTCAACATCGTCGAGCGCGCTGGTTGTGCCGAAGAGGGGACTCAGGCGTTGATCAAGGCCTACGAGGCCCAGGCTGGTAGCCAAGCGCGGGCCAAGTAGCCCTCCGGGGTAGGCGTCGGTGCAACTCGGCGACCAGAATTTGAATTATCCGGTCGCCGAGATCCGCGATCTATTTGCCGCGCATGGGATTGAGGTGCGCTTTATCGAGGAAGGTGAGCGCCCGGACGACCTGGACTTGGTCATTGCGCTTGGAGGCGATGGCACAGTGCTCCGCGCTTTTGCGCGCTTCCCGCAGTGGCCGGTGTTGGCGATCAATTTCGGCACCGTTGGCTTTTTGACCGCTGGGGACCGCACGGATTTGGCGCGCATCGTCCAGCTCTTAGTCGATGGCCAGTACTTCGTCAGCGAGCGCTTGGTGCTCTCTTGCCGCTATCCCGGCGGCGAGAGTCTGGTCTTCAACGAGGTGACCTTGCGGGCGCATCACAAAATGCTCTCGACGGATGTTTTTGTTGACGACGCCAAAATCCGCACCATTCGCGGCGACGGCGTGGTAGTCGGCACGCCGACGGGCAGCACTGGGCTGTTGTTGTCTATGGGTGCGCCGCTGGTCATGCCGGAAGTGCGCTGCATGTTGCTCGACGGCATCAACGAATACAACTTCACATCGCGGACTTTGATCCTGCCGGCTGAGAAACGGGTGCGGCTGCGCGTCAGTTCCGAGACCGTAGATAGCCACATGGCGCTCATTGCCGATGGCCGCGAGATATGCAGCCTAGATCCCGAGCAAGAGGTGTACGTCAGTCAAGCTGCGCACACGGCGCGGCTGATATACCTCGACGATAATTACTTTTTTCACAACTTGTCTGAGAAACTTTCTTGGTA
>JAGWBY010000026.1:88096-99855 GCA_021295675.1 Candidatus Latescibacterota bacterium
TTACTCCCGCAGATTTCTGCATTGGTGAGAGTGGTATTTGGTTTTATTCCCTTATGTGGGAAAATGGTAAAGAAGAAGAATCACTGAAACAGTGTTGTGATTCTGAATAGCACGATGACTTTCTTGGTAGAAGGAGATGCTATGCGCGTGGCGGTAATCGGAGTGGATCGCCCTTGGGGGGCGCTGCTGGCGGCTGAGTTAGGCGCGGAGTTTGAGGTGGTGGCGCTTGGCGTAGAAGAGACCAGCGACCTAGTTGGCTACCGGCAGGTCGATTTGCTCCAGCGCGAGGCATTGGACCCGGCGCTGACTGGCGTGGAAGCCATCGTCCACGCGGTGGGCGGCGATCCGGCTGGCGACGACGAAGGGGCCGTGCTCGATACTGCGGCGCGGGGGACCTACGTGGCGCTGACGGCGGCTTGTGCCGTCGGCATTGAGAAAGCGGTGCTGTTGAGCAACCTCGATTTGCTGCGCGACTACCCGGAAGAATATCTGATTGATCCACAGTGGAATGCTTTGCCACGGGCCGAGGCCAAGTCGCTGGCGCCGCTTATGGCTGAATTAGTTGGCCGCGAAATTGCTCGCACTGGACAGATCGAGGTGCGCTGTCTGCGCCTCGGCGAATTGGATGCGGAGACCACGACCGACGACGCTGTGAAAGCGGTGCGTCAAGCCCTTACCGCCGAGCGCGAGGGGCACCACTGGTCGCTGGCCCACATAGCGTCGAGCGGGCGCTTTGCTTAATGGGGGATTATGGCAACGGTGAACGAAGGCAAGGTGGTGTTGTTTGGAGCGGGTGGGCCGGTGGGTGCGTCGGCGATTGCCGCGCTCAAAGATCACTACACGTTGCGGGTGACTGATCTCCGGCCGATGACCGAGGTGGCAGCCGCGCCGCCGCAAAATCCCCGGGCGCCGATCCCGGAGGTGTTGGGGCCGCCGCATGAAAATCGGGTTGTCGATATTACCGACTACGCGCAAGTGTTGGCGGCCTGCGAGGGCATGGACGCGGCAATCAATGTATCCGTCGTCCGGCCGCATCCCGTGCTGGCCTTCCAAGTCAATATGATCGGCGCGTACAACGTGGCCAAAGCCTGCGTGGCCTGCGGGATAAAGAGGTTGATCCACACTGGGCCTTTTCACACCTCCTTAAACCACAATGCCGACTATTGGAACGACTTTCAAGTGGAAGCCGACATCCCGCTGCATCCAGGCGACGATCTCTACGCAGTGAGCAAGTATCTCGGGGGGCACATTACGCGCGTGTTTGCCGAGCGCGAGGGCCTGGAGGTGCTCACCTTTGTCTATACGCATTTTCGGCCGAGGGAAATTCTGTCCGAGGAACATGGGCAGGGCGTGCATCCATACGTTACTTCGTGGGAGGATACCGGGGAGGCGTTCTTGTATGGGCTCCGAGCACCCGAGATGCCGTCGCCGTACGAGGATTTCTTTATCTGCGCACGGCTACCGCACGACAAGTACCGGCCCGACAAGGCCAAGCGGCTCTTGGGGTGGGAGGCCAAGGACCGGTTTGAAGCGTTATATACGCGGCCTTAGTGACTTATTCGATAGATCAGACCGGCCTGATCGTCCGAGATTAGTAGTGAACCGTCGGGCATTACGAGCACGTCAACCGGCCGGCCCCAGTTTGATTCTCCCTGTAGCCAGCCTTCGGCGAACGGCTCGTAGCTGACAGTCCCGTCGGCGGCCAAGCGCACTAGGGTGAGGCGGTAGCCGATCTTGCGCGTGCGGTTCCAAGAGCCGTGTTCGGCGATGAAGATTTGATTGCGGTATTCCGCCGGAAACATGTTGCCAGTGTAAAAGCGCATCCCAAGGGCCGCTACGTGCGGGCCGAGTTCTTGGACTGGCGGAACGAACTCACCGCAATCGCGCTGAGCGCCGAAAGCTGGATCGGCGATGTTGGTGCCGTGGCAGTAGGGATAGCCGAAGTGCTGCCCATCGGCGGTTACTCGGTTCAGTTCGTCGGGCGGCAGATCGTCGCCCATCCAGTCTCTGCCATTTTCCGTGAACCACATTTCTCCCGTTTCTGGGTGCCAATCGAAGCCAACGGAATTGCGCACGCCCCGCGACACGACCTCGAAGTCGCCTGTGGAAGGATCCAACCTGCCGATTGACGCGTATGGATCGGGGGAGGCACAGATGTTGCACGGCGCGCCGACCGGCACGTAGAGCAAACCGTCGGGGCCAAAGCGGATGAACTTCCAGCCGTGGGCGCGGTCTGTTGGGAAAGAATCGTTGACGATCTCCGGCTGCGGCGGGTTGTCGAGGTGCGCTTCGATGTTGCGATAGCGCAGGATGCGGCTGACTTCGGCTACGTACAGGTCGCCGTCCTTGAAGGCGACGCCGTTGGGTCTGTTCAGACCGCTGGCGAGGATGATGACGCGCTCTGCCTTGTGGTCGCCGTCTTCGTCGCGCAGTGCGTACACGCGGCTGCCGGACCGGGTGCCGACGAATAGGGTGCCACTAGGGCTGAGGCTCAGCGAGCGAGCGCCGGGTACCCCTTCGGCGTACACGCGGATATGGAACCCTTCTGGCAGCTCGATCTGGGTCAGGCGCGGATCGTCGAGTGGTGGCGGATCCACCGACTTGCCGATTCCCGCAGGCAGCGACGGGTCGGACGGATCGATGCTGTACGTCTCAATAAGCTGGGCGTCGGCTAGGTCAATTTGTCCGTCTCGGCTGACATCGCCCAAGGATATATCGCCGTTGTTGGGCAGGGCGATGGAGGGGTCTTCGCTGTATAGGACGGCTAGCAGTGCATCGGCCCAATCGACGCGACCGCTGTTATCGAGGTCGCCTAACAGCCTTCTCACTGCCTCTTTATCTTGGGGAACGCTGTCGAGTACTTCGACCACAATATCGACAGCCTCGGTCTCCACCCGAAAGGCTGGGTCCACGTAGGGAATCAAGCCTTGGCCTGAGACGGTCAATCCATAGACCCGCGCCAAGTCTGATGGCTCTGTGCCTCCCAACTCCGCGCCTACTGACCCCGCAGAGGCGGTCCCAACTGCCCCGTCGAGCAACACCATCGATCGAGTCAAGCGCACCTCATCGCCAACCAACCGATACAGATACACCCCTGCCGCGACGCCCCGCCCCGACGCATCCGTGCCATCCCACGCCGCCGTGTGAAAGCCCGCTGGCTGCTCCGCATCCACTAACGTCGCCAAGCGCTGCCCTAGGATGTTGAGTACCTCTAGCCGCACGCGAGTCGAAACTGGCAGCCGATAGGGAATGATTGTGGAAGGATTGAATGGGTTGGGGTAATTTTGGCCTAGGTAAAATTGTTGCGGCAGAGCAGTCGTACTCAATGCCGCTAGGGGCAGAGCGAAATAGCCGGTTTCATCGGTGATAGCGCGGACTGAGCGGCGCAGATCGGTGGCGTCGAACAGCCGCACCTGCGCGTTGGCGACCGGTTGCCCCGCAGCCAGCCGAACCCGCCCCTCGACCAGCGGCTGGGCGCTGGTCCCGACGACCAAGAGCAATCCCATGAGGGATCCGATTATCGATCTCATAACGCTCGTTTCTTTAAAGAAAATATACGAGTGGCATGGGAAACTTCACAGCAGCGCCGCGGTTGGCTCGGTGAAAGGGTGCGGTTTGAAGGTACCTGCTTCTTCAACCAAAGAGCACACCATTGAGCGCCGCCGACGCCTTGACAGGGGACGGAGGGGGCCATACCTTGACCATACAATAGGCTGCTTGGATGAAGAAGCACTGACTCTTAAAAAGTCATGGCCAATCTAATAAGGAGCCTTTTTTATTTTACGGCGCTACAGAACAAAAATCGTCCGCTTATGCACCAACGCCGAGTTGGGCGAATACTCCTAAGTTCCCAAGAAAGGAGGAGTTTTGGGAATAAATGAAGGAGAACAATTACAGTCGCTAGATGACGAGGGGCACAAGAAACTATTCGGTTTAGATATCTACCTGACCCCAGTATTCACAATTTCCAGTATCACCATTGTTGCTTTTGTCGTTGGGTCACTCGTCTTCCAAGAAGCCGCGACGGAAGTTTTCAAAAATATCCGCGAGTGGCTGACTACAAATCTCGATTGGTTTTTCCTGATTACCGCTAATCTCCTCCTGCTGTTTTGTCTGTATGTGGCCTGCTCGCCCCTCGGCAAGGTGCGCCTCGGCGGGGCCGATGCAAAACCCGAATACTCCAACGCAACTTGGTTCGCCATGCTCTTTGCCGCTGGTGTGGGCATTGGCCTGTTGTTTTACGGAGCGGCGGAGCCGATCTACTACTTCCAGAGTCCACCGCTTGGCCTTCCCGCCGGAACAGAAGAAGCCGCTGCCGTCGGCATCGCGGCAACCGTTTTTCACTGGGGGTTGAACGCTTGGAGCATTTACGGCGTCGTTGGGCTCGCCCTCGCGTACTTCGCCTACAATCGCGGATTGCCGCTCACCATTCGCTCGGCGTTCTATCCCTTGTTCGGCGACCGCATCTGGGGCTGGCCTGGCCACCTCATCGATACATTTGCCATCTTCGCCGGTCTGTTCGGACTTGCGACCTCGCTTGGCTTGGGGGTTAAACAGCTAGCCTCCGGTCTAAATTATCTGTTCGATGTTCCCGCCAATAATACCACCATGGTGGTGTTGATTGTGGTGATTACGTCCATCGCGCTGACCTCGGTGCTAACGGGTATTAATGTCGGCATCAAGCGCCTTAGCCAGTTCAATATCATTCTCGCGTTGTTGTTGCTGCTAACGGTTATTGTGCTCGGTCCGACGCTCTATATTTTCCGTAGTATGTTCACTGCACTCGGCAGCTATTTCGCCAAAATTGTGCCGCTTAGTAATTGGATCGGGCGCGAGGACACGGATTTCCTGCACGGCTGGACGACCTTTTACTGGGCATGGTGGTTTGCTTGGGCACCTTTTGTCGGCACGTTCATCGCCCGCATTTCCAAGGGCCGCACCGTGCGCGAATTCACGCTCTTTGTCCTCATCCCGCCGGTGGTGTTGTGCTTTCTGTGGTTTAGCACTTTTGGCGGCACGGCCCTCCATCAGCACATCGTTGGAGGCTATACGGGTGTAACTGAGAATGTTGCGGCGTGGAAGCTAGAAATCGCATTGTTCAAGATGTTTGACCAACTGCCGCTGACCAAGTTGCTTTCATTGGTCGCGCTCCTGCTGACTACCGTATTTTTTGTCACTTCGTCGGACTCCGGCTCGTTGATTATCGACACCATTGCAGCCGGTGGCCGCGTGGACGCCCCGGTAGCGCAGCGGGTCTTTTGGTGTACGATTGAGGGGTTAGTCGCTATAGCTCTCTTACTCGGCGGCGGGCTGCATTCGCTACAGGCAGCCTCGCTCGCGACCGGCTTTCCGTTTGCTCTTGTCGTCTTGGGCATGGCCGTCTGCGTCTGGATAGGGCTGCGCCGCGAAGTGCGTGCAGCGCACTGAATGCTGACGGAGTAAACGTTACAAAACGAATTCTTAGAAAATGAGATACATCCACTCTTAAATGAAGGAGGCCCACGATGAAATTTTTGCCTAGGCACTTTTTGGTGCTAGTCGCCGCGGCTTTGGCATGGGCTGCGCCGGCGTGGACGCAAGCGACAGGTACTGTCGTCGTCACCGTAGTTGACGACGATAGCGGCCAGGCGCTGGAGACGGCCTTAGTCTATATCCCGACCTTGGACCTAGGCGGGATGTCGGACGCACAGGGTCAGTTTACTATAGCCGATGTGCCGGTGGGCGAGCACCAATTGCGCGCCGAATTGATTGGCTACTCGTCGGCGACTGCCACTGTTGTGGTAGAGGCCGGGCAAACCGCGACCGTCGAGTTGCGGATAAAACCCTCCGCGCTGCTCCTCGAAGAGCTGGCGGTGACCGGCACCGCTGTCAAGAACTCCCACATCAGCTCGACCTACGCCGTGGCTGTGACCGGCCGGGACAAGATGGCCGAACAAGGGTCGCCGCAGGCGGTTGATTTCTTCAAGAACTTGAGCGCTAGTCACGGGGTGATCGGCGAGCGCAGCAGTTGGTACAACGCCAACCAAGCCGCCACCCTTTCCGAGAGCATTGCCAATGTCAATCTGCGCGGATTGGGAGCCTCGCGGACGCTGGTGTTGATCAACAGCCGCCGCCAGACCTATGTCCCGGCGCGCTGTGAATGCCATTCCCTCCATCGCCGTTGATCGGGTCGAGGTGCTCAAGGAGGGGGCCTCGGCTATCTATGGTTCGGATGCGGTGGCAGGTGTCGCCAATTTTTTAACTCGCGCTGACTTCGAGGGTTTTGAGGTTTCGGGGGCGCACGAGTATATCGCTGGCGCGGGCGATAGCAACGTCGGCGCGATCTGGGGTGGGAAACTCGGCAGTGCCCATGCGATTGTTGCCGGGGAATGGAGGGGCCGTCAGGCGCTACCGGCCTCCGAGCGGGATTATTTGCTGCAGCCGTGGCACGGCGGCGGGCAGCGCCTTGGCTGGTCGAGCTTAGGCAATCCGGGTACCTTCGCCGTTGGTGCGCCAGCCCCTTGGACCGCTGCCATCCACGCCCCGCGTTGCGAGCAGTTTGGCGGCTTCCGGGAATCTTGGACCTGCCGCTTCCGCTATCAGCAGTACGAGAATCTGATCGAGGACATGAGCCATATCCGTGTTTTTACCGAGATCAACGGTGCGCTGGACAACGGCACGGAGTATCACTTAGAGGGTCTGGTTGCCCAGGCTGAGATTCCCGAGTGGTACACTACGCCTTCGTATCCTCCCTTCCCCTTGACAGATACGAGCATCATGGAGGTCGCGCCCAACCACCCAGGTCGGGAGGCTTTCTGTGCGGACTACGGCGCTGAGGAAGGCGATCTGTATTACAACGAATGCCAAGGCGGCGAGAATTGGTATTTCAACGGGCGTCCATTTGGCAACTCGGGTCCCGGGCGCATACTGGGCCGCGACTCCCGCACATGGCGCGTGGCGGCTTCTGCCAATGGCGACTTTAGTCAAAATACTCATTTTGATCTAGGCCTCTCCTATTCCCGCACTGAGGGCAACTACAATCTGCCGGGGGTGTACATCGAGCGGCTGTTCCTCGGTTTCCGCGGGTTTGGCGGACCCGATTGTGGCGTTGGCGTGGAGGCGGATAACGCGTCCCTTGCTGGGATGCGGCTCAGCCCACTCAACGGCCAAGAGGCAGGTCAGGGCGACTGCCAGTACTACAACCCCTTCGGCAATGCCATCGAGTTCGCGGATCAATACGGCGCGGAGTTTGCAAGCCAAGCGAATCCCGATTACCGCGCCAACCTCGCCAACAGTTCCGAGTTGCGGCACTGGCTCAATCAGGAAGTCGATCTACAGAGTACCGCGGATCTGCTGGTCGCCGATGCGACGCTGAGCGGAACTTGGGTCGAGGACGTCGCCAGTTACGCGGCCGGCTATCAGTTCCGCCTGCTCAATGCCAGCGGTGACCCCAACGACGAGGGCGACGTGACCATCAACCCCTGTCCGGTGGTGGGTGATGATACCTGCTCAGCGGAGGACCGGTTTGGTCCCTATGCGTTCACCAATGTGAATCGGCCGTATGATGAATCGCAGACGGTGCATCGCTTCTTTGCCGAGATTCCCCTGAGCTTGGGCTCGCGCTTTGACGCCCAACTGGCCGCCAACTACGAGTTCCACGATGTGGCGAGCAGTTTCGACCCCAAGTTCGGCTGGCGCTATCAGCTGGTGGAATCGCCGACTCAATCCGTGTTTTTGCGCGGCGCGGTGCAGACGACGTTTCGCACGCCATCGCTGGACGATGTGAATGAAAACCCGCTTTCGACGCTCGAGTGGATCAATGAGACGGGTGCCTATCAAACGGTGGACCGATTCGGTAGCAAGGACCTCAAGCCCGAACAGGCTTTTACCTATAATGCGGGCTTCGTCTTAGTCACTGAGGAGGGCCTTGATGCGACGTTTGACTACTGGAGCTACGATTTCAAGGATGTCATCGGGGCCATGCCGCACGGGGCTATTACCGCCTTATATGCCGATGAAGCCAATAATGAGGCCCTGAAGCAGTTTATTGTCTGCCCGGACGGGATCGGCACGGGCACGTGCGCGGCCTCCGAACTGGAGCGGGTGCAAGTTGATATTATCAATTGGCCAGGGGTCAAGACCTCGGGAATTGATTTGCATTTAGGCGGGAACACCGATGCCGGAGCTGGGGAAGTTTCGCTCAACTTGGACGCTACGTACACGCTGGAGTACCGGACGAAGGCTCTGACGCTTGGCAACTTGGTGCTGCAAGAGGGAGCAGACGCGGCCGGCTACCTGAACTTTGGCAATCCCATTGCAACCTCGCTACCGAAGTTGAAGGGTCAAGTGTCGGCGGGCTATTACTGGGCAGGTTACCGCCTCGTGAGCTTTTTGAATTACATTTCGTCGTACGAGGACCGAGGATCGATGAACTCCGGTAATGATGCCGTTGAAGAAGTATTCGGCACTATTGACTCGTTCGTCACTTGGGATGTGAGCTTTCTGTGGGACTTGTCCGAGGGCGTCAATATCGCGCTGTCGGGGATGAATTTGCTCGACAAGATGCCGCCGCTGGTGAACATTGAGCAGGCGTATGACGGCTTTACACACGACCCCAAGGGACGGCGGTTGAAGCTGGCCGTGTCCTATAATTTTGGCGGGTAAAATTCGGTTTTCAACGACGATCACCTGGAATGTAGGGGGCGGGGCGGTTTGCAAACCGCCCCCTACTTTTGATCCCTGACCGATTGAGAAACAGATAATCAATCTCGCGAAAAACAAAGGGAGCGAACGGAGTTGCCTCCCGGGAATCCTTGAGAAGCCCATGATTATATCCCGAATAATCGTCCATCAGCCCGCCGGTCTGTTGCGCATTCTGACCGACGCGGACTTGGAAGGTCAATGCACTGGAGTTCCGGCCACGGTCTCCGGCCACGATGTGGCCGAGGCGGCCTCTATCCTCGTCGATGCGAATTCCATCGATCGCGAACGGCTATGGCTGGCGTTCAATGAGGCGGACGGGAAGGTTGCCGCACTGCGCGCCTATATTGACGTGGCATTGTGGGATCTCACGGCCAAGGCCGCTGGCCAGCCGGTGCATCGGCATGTCAACGGCTTTCGCAACCGCATTCCGATTTGCAGGAGGTCGGAGCGGAACTTAGCGGTGGAGATCGTCGAGGAAGCACAGGAAGCGCAAGGTGCAGGTTTCCGGGCGTACAAATTCGACGCCCTTTTGGACGAAGAATCGCTGATAGACCTGATAGGCGACATGCGCAGGGCCGTAGGACCGGATTTCTGCCTGTTGCTCGACGGCCGGACGCGGTGGATCATTGACCAGGCGATACGGATCGGCCGGGCGCTCGACGCGGCGGATTTTTTCTGTTTTGACCGGCCGAGGCCCGACAACGACATCTCCGGCGGCAGGCAGCTAGCCGCGGCGATTGATACCCCGACGAGCATGGGCGTGTCCAGTCCCATGGAAGCGGCGCAGGTTATGACGACTCAGGCGGCCGACCACGTCCGCATCGGGGTAACGCCGGCTGGTGGTATGACGGATGTGCTTAAGGCCGCCCGCTGTGCCGAAGCCTTCGGGGCCTACTGCCATTTGGACGGTTTGGGGATCTGCGACGGGTTCGCCCATTTGCATCTGGTAGGCACTATCCGCAATACGCCCTTTCTGGAGGTGGGCGAAAATGGAGCGTCTTCGCCGTTCATCGAAAATCCGCTGCAAATATGCGATGGGTACATCCAGATTCCCGCTGCGCCGGGACTGGGCATGGAGATCGACATGGGTGCCGTCAACGAGCACACCGAGGAACTGATAGAGAGCTGAGGCCCTATGCAGATTCGAGATGTGAAATGTTACCTATTGCAGGGTGAACCTGCGACGCGACAGGAGAGTTGCGGGGCCAGAGGAAGCATCGCCCCGGTGCCGCCGGGTATCTCCGGGCTGCTTACCCACGACCAGGGATTCGGTGCGGTCGATCCCGAGGGATTTACGTTTACCGGGGAAGAGCCCGAGCCAACGTATCGCCTAATGATCCGGCTCGTGACGGATGGTGAACTGGATGCGTACGCCAATTACGCCACGGGTTACAATCCCCGAGAACTGGAATGGGAGGCCAAGGCGTTCTTGGCCCGGTATGCCCATATGCTCATCGGCGTGGATGCCTTCGACCGGGAATACATCTGGCAGCGGTTTTGGATGGCCCAGCGATTCATGTACACGGGTAGAGGGCTGCTCGACACCATTGACCGGATGTTGTGGGATCTGGCGAGCCGAAGCGCCGGCCTGCCGATCTACAAGCTGCTCGGAGCCTGCCGCGAAAGCGTTCCTGCGTACTGCAATGTCGGTGGGCGGACCATTGACGACTTGGTGGCCCACGCGGTGAAACGGGTAGAAGAAGAGGGTTTCATCGGCTGCAAGGATCACTCGTATCGGGGGGTGAAAGGCAACGGGGAGATGGCTAGGAAGCTGCGGGAGACGCTGGGCGACGATATCCTGCTCTTTCACGATCCTGTCGAGTCGTACACAGTCGAGGAGGCTATAAAAATCGGCCGCATCCTAGAGAAGTACCATTACAGGTGGATCGAAGAGCCGCTGCAGGATTACGACATCATGGGGCTGAAGAAGCTGTGCGCCGCGCTCGATTTGCCGGTTTTGACCCTTGAATGGATCGGAGCCATCGGCGGACAACCCTACAATACGGCACCGTATTTGGCGCTACAGGCCGCGGATATCGTCCGACAGCGAGGTATTGGCATCACGGGTCAGGTCAAACAAGCCCAACTGGCCGAAAGCTTTGGCGTCGAAGTACACGGCGGCGATCCCCAGGTCATCCTGTCCATCGGCAACGACCCTGTCTTTGAGGCCATGGGCGTGCAGCCGCGTCCTCCCGAGGAGGAACTAGATTGCCGGGGTACGGTCGTCGTAGAAAATGGTGCCATGTCGATAGCTTGGAGCGCCCGTCCCGCGGCGGAACCGGACTGGGACGAGATGGCTCGGAGCGCCGTTTTGGTCATTTGACCGCGGAACGATCTTTACAGTAGTGCCTCGGCTAGCTCGGTAAAATTTCCCACCTCTACATCGGGTCGGTACGGCGTTTCTTCGTAGGGCAGGGCGTTGCGGTTGACGAAGGCCCCCCTCATGCCGCAGGCCCGTGCGCCCAGCACGTCGAATGAATTGGCCGAAACCATCATGCACTGTCCCACTTCTAGGTATAGCAAAGCCGCGGCCCGGCGATACACCCCAGGGTGCGGCTTGAAAGCACCTACTTCTTCAACCGAGATAATGCGGTCGAAGTCCCAGCCCATGCGGTTGGTCGCCAGATGGGCCAAAAAGTCCGCCTCGCCGTTGGACAGGGCAACTAGACGATAGCGCCCCTGTAACTTTTCGAGGGCTGCCCGCACATCGGCGAAGGGGTTGAGGTGCTGCCAGGCTGCCATGAGCCGGGGGACATCCTCTTCGTCTGCGTCTATTCCCTCTAACGCCAAGACGTAAATCAAGGCCCGCCGCACCGTCTCCAAATAGCCGCTGTGGCCCAACAGGAGGATATTGTCCTGATATTGCTCTAGGCGCTGGCGCGCCCGCCATTGGTTCCACAGGTGCTCGGGTGGGACCGGAGACCCTTTATCGCGCAGGTAGGACGCGATGGCTGGGGTCAGGCTGCCGCCCAAGTCGAGGACGGTGCCGAACAGGTCAAAAGTGAGGGCTTGTACTGCCGGAAATTTGGCCATTGATCCGCCTTTATGGGTTTTGAATGCGGCCAGCGAGACGCGTT
>JAGWBY010000027.1 GCA_021295675.1 Candidatus Latescibacterota bacterium
TGTACATGATCGGGCGGATGAGCTGGGTCAGGTAGGCGTTGAAGGCCACGAAGGCCCCCAAGCTGAGTTCGCCGTCGATGACCGCGCGCCCGCCCAGCCACAAATTTAGCCCCAAGCAGAGCGAGGCGATGACGTAGGACAGCGGTCGGTAGTTGGCGCGGGTGAGTATGTAGGCGCGGTTTTTTTCGAGGTACGCCAAGTTGAGCTGGTCGAACGCGGCGTTCTGCGCGGGCTCTTGGGTGTATGCCTTGACCACGCGGATGCCGGAGAGGTTTTCTTGGATGAAGGTGCTGATGCGGCCGAAGTAATCTTGGATGGCCTTGTAGCGGGTGTTGATGACCGCGGCGATGCGGATCATCACGGCACCAGCACCAGCAAAGCCAGCTTCCAGTCGAGCAAGCACATACAGGCGAGGGTGAAGGTCAGACCCAAGGCGGTATCGACGATGCCGCGAATGCCATAGACCCAAAAAAGATGCACAGAGTGTAGATCGTTGGTAGCACGCGCCATGAGGTCGCCGGTGCGGCGCTGCTGGTAGTACGACAGCGGCAGCTTGAGTAGGTGGGCAAAGTACGCGATGCGGATGTCGTATTCGATGCGATTGGCGGCGCGGCCTAAGAATATCCGCATGGCGTAGCCGCACAGGGCTACGCCCAAGGCACAGGCGAGGATGTACAAGACGTAGGTCGCGATTTCCCCGGAGGCCGTATCCGGCGCGGAGACTGCATCGACGGCATCGCCCACCAACAGCGGGATGCGCACGGTCGCCGCCTGCCCCAGCCCAATGCAGAGCGCACCGAGCAGGATGTGCCCCCGATAGGGACGGACGTATTGGGAAAACGGACCAAACATTAGCTGGCGAGGGCTAGCTCGGGAAAGGTGCTGGCCAGCAGCGGGCGCATGGCTGCCAGCGCCTCGGCGCGGTGACTGAGGCGGTTTTTTAGCTGCGGGTCGAGCTGGGCCATGGTTTTGCCATAGGCGGGGACAAAAAAGACCGGATCGTAACCAAAGCCGTTGGTGCCGACTGGGGCCGGAGCGATCAGCCCTTCACACGTGCCTTCGGCACGGCACTGGCGGCCATCGGGACTTACTGCGCAGAGGACGCAGCGGAACCGGGCACGGCGCTGCGCTGGCTCGGAATAAGGCGCAAGCTCGGTGAGTAAGAGCTGACAGCGGCCGGCATCGTCGAGGTCGGAGCCGCCATAGCGAGCCGAGTAGATCCCGGGCGCGCCGCCGAGGGCATCGACCTCGAGCCCAGAGTCGTCGGCAAGGGCGATCTGGCCGCTGGCAGCGGCATGGGCGCGGGCCTTAAGCTGGGCGTTGGCGGCAAAGGTATGGCCGCTTTCCTCGACGTCGAGTTCAAGACCCAGCGCGGCCGGCGCGACGACCTCGATATCGGCGAGTAGGGCGCGGACTTCGCGCAGCTTGCCGGCGTTGTTCGAGGCCAGAAGCAGCGCCATTGCGGCTATTGGGGCTGCTCGTTGATCTCTGCCAGTTTGCTCGCTGCGTAGTCTTTGAAACGGCTATCTTTGATCGCTTGATTGTACCAGCGCCGCGCCTCCTGTCGTTGGCCGAGCTGAAAATGCGCATCGCCCAACAGTGCTTCAGCGGCTGGGTAGTCGTCTTGGCAACTGGTGGCGCGCCGGCCGAACTCGATGGCTTGACGGAAGTTGCCCATGCCGTAGTGAGCCTCGCTGAGCCGGTAATGCGTCTCGCAGTAGCCATCGTCTAGATCGGCTGCCTTGTTTAGCGGGGCAATGGCCTCGTGGAAACGGCCGAGTTGGTTGAGCGCAATGCCGAGCAAGCGATGCCCTTCGGCGTACGTGTCGTCGATCTTTAGGGCCTTTTGCAAAAGCGGCACGACGCTCTCTATATCTTCGGTATCGAACTTCACCCGGGCTAAGTCGCCGTACGATTCCATGTACGTGGGGTCGGCTTCTATGGAACGCTGGTAGGTGACGACGGATTTGCCGTAGTCGCGATTGAGGCGCTGGATGTCGCCGAGGGCGTTGTAGGGTCTGGCGTCGGTGGGATCGGCCGCGATGGACTCGGCAAAGGCCACTTTGGCCTTGTCTTTCTCGTGCAGGCCACTGTGGGCGAGGCCCATGACGTAGAGAGATTGGGCACTTTGCGGGCCGTAGTCGCGCGCTTTGGTAAAATAGTCGATAACCTCGCGGTATTTCTTTTGGCGAAAGCTGTTGAGGGCGGCCTTTTGATAGAGCTGGCCTAGGGCCTTAGCGGCCTGCTCCGGCTTGGTGCCGAGAGCATGGGCTGCGGTAAAACTGGCGATGGCTTTGTCGTAATTATTGAGGGCCTTGTAGGAAATGCCGAGGACATAATGGGCGTTTCCGTAGGAGGGATCGGCCTCCACGGCCTTTCCTAGTTCGATGGCGGCGTTGCGGTAGTTGCCCTTTTTGACCAAGTCGTATCCCGTGCGGAAGTAGTTGAGGGCTTCGGGCGACTGGGCGAGAGCAGGTGCGCTCAAAAGCGCGAGAGCGAGACTGAGCAAGCGGCAGTACTGCAAAGCGGATCCTCCTAGACAAAATGGTAAAAGGCGTGGGTGGGCTTAGCGGTGGGCGTCGAGTCGAGCCTTGACTTCGCCGTCGTCGGGAAAGCGGCCTTCTTGCAGCTTGGAAAAGATCAGTTCGCCATTGAGGCTGACTTCGAACCGCCCTCGATCTGAGGGCACCAACGAGAAGGCAGCGATGTCTGTCTTGTAGGCGACGAGTAGCTGTTCCGCCAAACTGGCGGCTCTGGTTTCGTAGCCTCAAGCAGAGCAGTAAATGAGTTCCAAGTTCACGGGGAACCTCCTGTGGAATAGGGGTTGGAAAAGTATAAAAGTCCCTAGGCGAGTTGTCAAAAACGGCAAGTGGGTGCAGTGGACGAGGTTATAGACGGCCCTTATCTTTACCATATATATTAAATAAAAATCAGCCTCCGCAAATTCCTTAGACTTTTCCACAAATATCCACCTCATCGATAGAAAACGCGGTATGGCAGGCACTTTGTTCGACAAGCAAAAATATGGCAGTGCGCGACTCGTCCTTGGGGCCTTGCTAGTGGGCGCGGGCTTGGGCATCGCGTGTGGAGGGGCTGCGCCGGAAGAGTACATTCAGCAGTTCAAAAGCCGGCAAAAAGCCGAGCGCGTCAAAGCCGCCAACCAGCTCATCCGCTTTGACGCCGACGAGGTCGTTCCCCTGCTGATTGAGGAGGCCGACTCCGGGTACATCCGCGTGCGGTTTGAGGTAATACAACTGTTGGGCCGCTTTAAGGACGAGCGCGCCGTGCCGACGTTGATCACGGCTCTAAAAGACAAGTCGCCGCGGGTGGCAGCGGCCGCGGCGTGGGCGTTGGGTCAGATCGGCGCGCCCGCGGCGCTCGCCTCGCTGCTCAAGTACGCGCGCGATCCCACGATGGAAGTGCGCCAATACGTGCTCGGTGCGCTCGGGCCGTGCCATTCGTACGAAGCCGAGCCGGCTTTGAGCGACTCGGCTTTCCGCGTGGTGCGCCGCGCCTTGCGTGCCTCCAAGCCCAAGTGGCGGGTCGCCGCCCTACAGAGCCTGCGCTCCTACGGGTACCGCGACGCAGTGGAAGAAGTCATTGGCATGTCAGTGGACCCCTCAAACGAGGTGCGCTATGTCGCGGTGCAGGCCCTCGGCCAGATCGGCAGCGCCGCGCTCCGTCGGCCCGCCCGCAACGCCATCTACGAGGCCCTACTGGTCGCCCTCGACGCCGACGAGTTGCAGAGCATCCGCAGCAAGTCCATGCACGCCCTTGCCGAGATGGGTGATGCACGGGCCGTGCCGCACTTGCAGCAGCTAATGCGCGAGGGCACGGAAGAAGACCAAACCGCGGCGCGGCTGGCCCTGTACAAGCTAAGCCCCGAAGTAGCAGAAGCAATGAGACGAACTGAATTAGGAGAGAAATGAAGGAATTGAAGATCGGCTTCCCGTCCGGGAGCTTGCAGGAGTCCACGTTTGACCTGTTTGTTCGCGCTGGCTATCGCGTGCGGCTCGCGCCGCGCTCGTACGTGCCCGACATCGACGATCCCCAGCTTGCGGGCCTGATGTTCCGAGCGCAGGAAATCGCCCAGTACGTGGCGCGCGGCGTGGTCGATGTGGGCCTGACGGGCCGAGACTGGATTCTCGAAAGCGAGGCCGAGGTGATAGAAGTTGGCGAGCTGACCTATAGCAAGAGCACGGCGCGGCCCTTGCGCTGGGTCATCGCCGTGCCCGAGGATTCTCCCATCCAATGCGTCGAAGACCTCGCGGGCCGCCGCATTGCCAGCGAGTTGATTGGCGTGACGCGCCGTTTTTTGCAGGACCGCGGGGTGGAGGCCGAGGTGGAGTTTTCGTGGGGTACGACCGAGGTCAAGGCCGGCATCCCCGGGCTAGTGGATGCGGTTGTCGAGGCGACCGAGACGGGCACATCGCTCAAGGCCAACCGGCTGCGCATCGTCGATACAGTCTGCGAATCGACGCCGCGCTTGATCGCCAACAAGGACGCGTGGGCCGATGGCTGGAAGCGGGAGAAGGCCGAGAACTTGTTGATGCTGCTCAAGGGCGCGCTCGAAGCCGAGCACAAGGTTGGCCTCAAGATGAACGTGCCGCGCGCCCAGCTCGACCGCGTCATCGCCCGGCTACCGGCCCTGCACACGCCTACGGTCTCCAGCCAGATGGACGACGAATGGGTGGCGCTGGAAATTGTCGCTGACGAGCGCGTGGTGCGCGAGTTGATCCCCCCGCTCAAGCGGCTGGGGGCCGAAGGCATTATCGAATATCCGCTCAGCAAGGTCGTGTATTGATGGTACCCATTGCGTCCTATCCCTCTGAGCCGCTGGCCGCCCCGCTCGCTGCCCTGCTGGCGCGCCGTCCCGAATTAGACCCCGAGATCGAGGACGCGGTGCGGGACATTCTGCGGCAGGTGCGAAAAGAAGGCGATGCCGCACTGTGCGCGCTGACTCAGCGCTTCGATGGCGTGGAGGTGTGCCCTAAGCAGGTGCGGGTATCAGCGTCTGTGCTCGCCGAGGCCGAGGCTGCGCTCGACCCGAACCTGCGCGCTTCGATGGAGGCGGCGGTAGCCAATATCCGCGCTTTCCACGAGCGGCAAAAGCTCAACTCTTGGTTTGTCGAAGACGGCGACGGGGTGATGCTGGGCAAGAAAATTACGCCCATCGAGCGGGTGGGATTGTGCGTGCCGGCTGGTGAGGTGCCGCTGTTTTCGAGCTTGCTGATGACGGCCGTTCCCGCGCAGGTGGCTGGCGTTGACCAGCTCTGTGTGGTTACGCCGCCAGTAGCGGCTGGCTGCCCGGCCCCCGTGATTGCGGCGGCCGCAAGCTTGTTGGGTATTGACGAGGTGTACGCCGTGGGTGGAGCGCAGGCCGTAGGGGCGCTGGCGTACGGCACGGAGAGCATTCCGCCGGTACACAAAATCGTCGGCCCGGGTTCCCCCTATACGGTGGCGGCGCAGCGGCAGGTCTTCGGCACAGTGGGCATCGCGCTGTTGCCCGGCCCGTCGGAAATTGTGGTGCTCGCCGACGCGGCGGCTGACCCGCGCTTGGTGGCCGCGGATTTGCTTTCACAGGCTGAGCACGGCTGGGGAGTGGCGTGCGTGTGCATCACGGATTGCGCGGCCTTGGCGCGCCGCGTGCAGGAGGAGCTCGAAGCGCAACGAGCGGCCCTTCCGCGCTATTCAATTATTGATAGTGCTTTAGAAGAATACGGCGCGATTGTCGTGGTGCCTAGCCTCAAAGTGGGGATCGAGTTGCTCAACCGCTTAGCGCCGGAACACGCCGAATTGCAGGTGGCCGACCCGTGGCACTGGGTCGATTCCGTTCGCCATTGCGGCGCGCTGTTCCTCGGCGCGGCGGCCAGCGAGCCGGTCGGCGATTACTTCGCTGGCACCAACCACGTACTGCCGACGCAAGGCGCGGCCCGCTACGCTTCGTCGTTGGGATGGGCCGATTTCGTCAAGACGACGAGCATCATCGCCTACACCCCCGAGCGCTTGGCCCACACGGCCGAGCACATCGCCCGCATGGCGCAAGCCGAGGGATTGGAGGCCCACGCGCAAGCCGTCCGCATCCGCCAACAGAGGCCCACATCATGAGCGCAGATCAACGCACGGCGCAGATTGTGCGTCGGACGACTGAGACCGAGATCGAGTTGCGGTTGTGCCTCGACGGCAGCGGCCAGTGCCGCGCCGACACCGGCCTCGGCTTCTTCGATCACATGCTGCACGCTTTTGCTCGGCACGGCCTGTTCGACTTAGAGGTACAATGCCGTGGCGATTTGCACGTGGACGCTCATCACACGGTGGAAGACGTGGGCATTTGCCTTGGCCAAGCCATTGCTCAAGCCCTCGGAGACAAGGTCGGCATTCAGCGCTACGGCCACAGCTACGTGCCCATGGACGAAGCCTTGGCGCGGGCGGTGGTGGATTTGTCGGGTCGGGCCTATTTGGTCTTTGCTGCCGCTTTTAGCGAAGCGCAGGTCGGCGCGCTAGATGTGTCTTTGGTGCGGGAGTTTTTCTACGCGGTGGCCGATCAAGGCCGGATGAATCTGCATCTCGACCTCATACGCGGCCACAATGCCCATCACGGTATTGAGGCGCTCTTCAAGGCGTTCGCCCGCGCCCTGCTCATGGCCGCGCAGCAAAGCGAGCGGGTCCAGGGCATTCCTTCGACCAAGGGCGTGCTCTGAGGCTCGGGCTTGCCGCCCATGAAAATTTGCCATCTGATGTACGACGACATCGCCAACCCGTGGCTGGGCGGCGGCGGTGCGGTGCGGGCGCTGGAACTCTACCGCCGCTTGGCCAGCCGCCACGAGATCACCATCGTCAGTGGCCTGTTTCCCGGAGCCGAGTTAGAAACCGAACGGCACGGCCTGCGCCTTTTGCGCGTTGGCTCGGCCCGCAGCTATGCTCTGAGCCGTCTGGGGTATTGCCGTGCCGCCGTAGCTCAGTTGCAGCGGCTAGAGTGGGATTTGTGGATCAACGAGTTTTCGGCGTTTGCGCCCTTGCGCGTTCCGGCTGCGCTGCGGCGGCAGGGTCTGCTTTTGTTTTATCACTTCATGGGATGGCACGCCCTTGCCAAGCATCCGCTGGTGGGCGGCGTGGCGTGGCTGTGCGAGCGGCGCGCCCTGCGGGCTTATGACCGGATTTTGACGATTGCTCCTAGCGTGCAAGCGCGCATTCAGCTACACGCCCGCGATGCGGAGGTTGATCTGGTGTATAGTGGCGTCAATCGGCGCTTTTTCGCGCTGGCGTCTGAGGAAGCGCCGTACTTGCTCTACTTTGGGCGGATGGACATCCACACCAAGGGGATCGATCTGTTGATCGCCGCGTTTGCCGAGATTGCCGCTGGGCACCCGGAGATCCGTCTCAAGCTGGCTGGGCGCGGCACTCCGCAGCAGCTCGCTAAAGTACGCGACTTGGCGCGGAGGGCGGGATTGGAAGGCCGGGTGGAGGTTATCGGGAATGTAGGAGAGGAACGACAAGGCGAGCTTTTGCGCCGTGCGCTCGTGGTCTGCGTCCCGTCGCGCTACGAGGGTTGGTGCATGGTGGCGGTGGAAGCTGCGGCCGCTGGGAAAGCTGTGTTGGGTACGGATATTGACGGCCTGCGGGATGCCGTGCGCCACGACGAGACGGGAGTGTTGGTGCCGCCCGAGGATGTGGGGGCTTTGGCGGACGGGATGCGGGCGCTGATTGCTGACGATGTAAGGCGGAGGGCGTTGGGATCGGCGGGCCGGGCGTGGGCCGGGCGGTTTAGTTGGGATCGGTTGGCCGAGGATTTGGAGGGGGTGTATTTGCGGGCGGTTGAGGAGATAAAGCGGGGAGGGCAATAGGAGGCATTTTGCGTGTAGGATAGTAGGGTGGTATGGGATGCTTCGCTTTGCTCAGCATGACAAGCAAGGTGTTGACGCCTCATGCTGTCATGCTGAGCGGAGCAAAGCGGAGTCGAAGCATCTGATACCTCGATGCGTCCGTTGGATAGGGACGCACCTGTAGGAAGAATTTCATGGTTAAAAAAAATAAACGCGCCAAAACCCAAGCCCCGGCAAAGGCCGATAGGCCGCCCCTGTGGAATCACCGATTTTTTCCGCTGGTCTTTTTTCTCGCCTTGAGCCTGTTGTACTTCTACGAGTTCCCGCTGTCGGACAAGATTGTCTTTGGCATGGATGTGGGGACGGATTATCACCGGGGTGCGGACCTGAGCTTCTGGGACAAGGTGCAGACTGTGGACCAGCCGATGTGGGATCCCAAGATGGGCGGCTTTCCCCAGTCCGAGGCCATTCGCCCTCAGTACTTTCCGGCCTACGTCCTGTACTTTTTTACGAACTTTCAGCGGTATATTGGCTGGCGCTACATTCTGACGATGTTTGTGGCTGGCTTGGGGATGTACGCGTACTTGCGGCAAATCCACGTGGGCGGTCGCGCCGCGCTGTGGGGTGGGGTGGCGTTTATGTCCGCGCCGACCTTTTTGGCGTTTCCGTTGGCTGGGCACTATGCCAAGATGGGCGTCATCGCCCTGTTTCCGTGGATTATCTGGGCGTTGGAAAAGGCCCTGACGCAGCGTCGGCTGATTTATTGGGCGGCGGTCGGGGTGTTGATTGGCGCGTGTATTTACTCTCATCCGCCGATGACGTACTTCGCGCTGTTGGGTCTCGGCGTCTATTTCCTGTTCAAGTTGTACCAGTTGCGCCGCGAGCGAGCCATCGTTCGGCGCTTTATTCATTTTATATGTGCGGTGGTGCTGGGGTTGGCGTTGGGGGCCGAGGGGGCTTTCCCGGTGATGATGTACACTCGCGCTGAGTCCAAGCGGGCTACGGGCGATGAGGTGGGGGGCAAGACTGCGGAGGAACAGCTTGCGTATGCGCGGAGTTGGTCGCTGCATCCCGAGGAAGTGGCGTCGCTGGTGGTGCCGGAGTTCGGGGGGTACGACGATGTGCTGGTACAGGGCGGCTCGCGCTATTGGGGCCGCAATGCGTTCAAAATTAACTCCGAGTACTTTGGCGCGTTGGCTTTGCTGTTGGCCTTGCTGATGGTGCCGGAGAGTCGGCGACGACCGCAGGTGGCGCTGTTGGGCGGCGTGTTTGTGCTGGCGTTGGCGTACGTGTTGGGCGCGCATACGCCCGTGCATTGGCTGGCGTTTCACTTGCTGCCGGGGGCCGACGTGCAGCGCGCCATTGGCATGGGTTCGTTTGTGTTTGCCTTTGCCGGGTGTGCGATGGCGGGATTGGGGTTGCAGCGGGTGTTGGATGCCGACGCGGATGAGCGGGCGTTGTTGCGGGGCCGCTTGGCGTATGTCGGCGGCGTCCTCGCGGCGTTGGCTTTGCTGGTGGCGCTTTTTCCCAAGGGCACGACTGAGGCGTGGATAAATTTGTTTTATGGAGATATTGCGCCGCAGAAGCGGGCGGTGTTGGCTGGGAGTTACGATTGGATTGCGCGCGGCGGTTGGTACGTAGTGGTGGCTTTGGGTGCGGGGTTGGCGTTGCTCTTGCTGCGGCTGGGGGGGCAGCTTTCGGCGACGGTGTTGGTGGGGGGCTTGTGCGCGGTGACGCTGTTTGATACGTGGCGCGTCGATCGGGTTTATTTGCACTATCGGGATCCGGGGCACTATGCGGATATTCGCCGGGAGAATCCGCGCGCGGTTCAGTTTTTGCAAAGCGATGAGTCGCTTTTTCGCGTCTTGCCCTTGCCTAACTTTCGGGTGTTGGAGGAGCCGGGGTATCACTTGCACGGGGTTTGGTCTATTACGGGCTTTCACGATTTGACGGTGGGGCGCTACGATCGGATGCTGAAGGAGTTTGAGCCGTTGGTACAGCAGTTTCTGCGTTCGGGTGTGCCGTCGGCTGGGTTTCAATCGCTGTTGAATTTGCTCAATGGGAAGTACTTGGCTGTTCCCAAGCTTCTAGAATTGGATATGGCGGCGTATCCGCTGCGCTTTGACGGGGCGCGTTATCGCTTGTACGAAAATTCGCAGGTGTTGCCGTGGTTTTACTTGGTGCCGGAAGCGGAGGTGTTGGACAGCGGCGAGGCCGTGTTGGCGCGGCTGTTGAGTGGGCGGGTGGACCCGCAGAGCGTGGCGTTGTTGGAGAAGGCACCGGCGGTGCGGCTCGATGGGGCCGGGGATCGGGCGGGGGACAGGGTGGAGCGGCTGGCGTATGACCCAAAGGAAGGGTTGATTCGCGTGCGGACGCAGAGTGCGGGGGCGCGGGTGTTGGTGGTGTCGGAGAATTACCAGTCGAATTGGTCGGTGTGGGTGGATGGGGAGGAGGCGGAGATGTTGCGTGTACATTATGTATGGAAGGGCGTGGCGTTGTCGGCTGGGGAACACGAGGTGGAGTTGCGCTATTTTTCGCCGGTGTTGGCTTGGGCGCGGGGCGCGGGATTGGTGGGGTTGGTGGTGGTTGTGGGGTTGGTGGCGGCGGCGTGGCGGCAGCGGCGGGATGGTTGACAAACGGTTGGGGGTAAGTGATATTTGCCGACGATAGCCGATGCGTGGAGGGCGTTTGACTGGGATAGAACCGGGGGACGTTTCCGTGGATAGTGGCGCGATAAATTGGACTATTGTAAGCATCTGTATCGCGTTGGCGAGCGTTGGTATCGCATTGGCAGGGTTAATGCTGGCTACGACGCGGGGTATCCGCGCCGATATGCGGGATATTCGCGCCGATATACGGGCGCTTTCAGATCGGTTGGATAAGCGGATAGATGAGCAGGACGCGAAGTTGGAGCGTCTGGCTGAGCGGCTGGGGCGGCAGGAACAGGAACAGGCGCGGATGAATGGGGTGCTGGCGACGCTGCCCGAGCGGCTGGGGCGGTTGGAGCAGGAGCAGGCGCGGATGAATGGGGTGCTGGAGACGATTCGGGCGGGGCTTTCGTATCGGGTGGAGCGAGCGGATGCGGGCGATCGCGTGGCCGAGGCGTCTGAATCGTATGAGGCGCAGGAGTGAACGGCAGGTGAACGGACTCGGCGGACCTCTTGACACGCAGCTTTATTCTCCCCTACATTATAACCTTTGCCACGTTGACGGCTTGTGTCAAAAGGGTGCCAGCGCTCCCGCGCCGTTGCAAAAGGCACTGTCTTTACAGGGGATAAAGGTCGTTTTGGCTAAGGTATTTAAAGGGCAATTAATTCTTGACACTTCTATTTTTTCTCGGTATAATTAACTCTATTGTATAGGATAACGCGTCAGCGTTATGAATGAAAAAGCCGCGAAAGGGGGCGTATGAAAAACGCAAAAACGAGCAGTTTCAGTGGGTTTAACGCAAATCCATCTTCTTCTTATACCACTTTCTTAATCAGGGATGCTTTCCCTGGGGAGGTTGAGTAATGATACACACGAAGTCGTTAATCCGGCGCTTGGCGTACGTGCCTTGGCTGCTGGCGTTTGGTTTGGTGCTGGGCTGGGCCGGGGAAGCGCAGGCGCAAGATATTAGACTGACGGGTGGTAAGTCGGTGCGCGAGGATGCCGGTGCGACCACGATCACGGTGAAGGCGACCAATTACGATGTGCCAGGCTCTGACACGAAGACGAATGTGGGTGCGGCCACGTATGTGATCTTGGATGTCGCTACAGCTGGAACCCCCGACGCTTCGGCTGGGAGAACTGCGCTCAATAGTCGCTACAACGTAACGCTAGGCACTATCGTGATTCCTAAAGACAAGAATGAAGGGACAGTGGATATCACGTTCACTCCCATCAAGAATGATGCAATCGGGAACCCAGCCATTACGGATGATGACGATAATGATCCCGATAACGAAGCCAATCTTGATGTCTATATCACCGGCGTGGCTGGTTCTGCTTTCACAGTCACTGACGCTGGTCGGACGCTGATTACGCTGATTGACAAGGATCAGGTCACGAATCGGATCAACCTGTCGTTTTCCCCGAGCGAGATAAGCCAAGAGGCTGGTTCCACTGAGATCACAGTGACGGCAACCGTAGATGGCGAACTCGTAAAATCTAAGAAGCTGGATATTCCTCTAGTTGTTGTGGGAGCAAGTGCATGGAGAGGTCCTAATACTGAGGATACGCTTCCTGAGGCCACTGCTCCGGAGGGGGACGAAGCAACACGCGATGCGCATTACAATCTACCGAGCCTGCCCACTGTAACCATTCCAAAGAATCGGTTGTCGGGGAAGGCGACGTTTACGATTGATCCCAAAAGTGGTCCCCGCTGGGTTGGGATCGGGACACCTACAACCACGGATCTCCGGTACGACAATGTTACGCCCACCGCTGATCCTGACCGTGATGGGGATGGTAATCCTGCTACCAATAATAACGCGGATGGGACGCTGGACGCTGGAGGTTTTACAAAGGAAGAGCAAGAGATTGAGGTCATCCCTAACCATCTCACGATATCGGAGAAAAAGGTCTCCGAGCTCAAAGGTGATGATGCTGAGGATGAGGGCCTCAAAGCCTCTCCTGATATGATACGCGAGGAAGTTGGGGAGACGTCAATCAATCTAAAAATCATCTTGGCGCGAACCGTGACGGACGATGAGGCGGTGGTCTTCTCTATTACAGGTTCAAGAGGAGGTACCCGCGATATACATTACACTGCGTCATTCACTGATCTCACGATTCCCGCCGGTGAGATCGAGGGAGAGGCGACGCTTACCCTTACTCCCTTCGCCAATACGGGTACTATAGAAATCGACGTGGAAGCCAAAGTCGATAACTCCACGCAAACGGAGACCATCACGATCGTCGATACCGACGTGTCTACCACAGATATAACGCTGTCGGCGGATCCTGGTAGTATAATGGAGGACGCGGGTGAGACGGATGTTACGATCACCGCGACTTTAAACGCCTTGGTGCTGGAGGAAGACGCGAAGCTGACGTTGGTTTTGGGTAATATGGTTTCTACTGATGATGACGGTGATGGAGCTACGGCGACGCGCGATGTGGATTACACTGCCGTCATTCGTTCGGTGACGATTGCCGCCGGCGAGGTAAGTGGCTCGACGACGGTTTCCATCACTCCAGTGGACGACGGGGTCGAGGACGTGGACGAAACGATCAAAATCAAGTCCTCAAACAAGCCCAAGAACGATATCGGCGATGATATCGCGGTTTCGGTCGCGACGATCACGCTGAAAGATACTGGCGTGAGGGAGGATCCGGACGCTCCAGTAGATATGACGCCTGCCTTCACAGAAGACGACATCGCCGCATCGGATACAGTCATCGAAGGCGTAGTTGGTACGGCGCTGGAGCAGGTGTTGCCGGAAGCTACGGGCGATGGCACGTTGACGTACACCGTCTCGGCCAGCCTGCCTGGTGGCCTATCGTTTGACGCGGCCACGCGGACGCTTTCGGGTACGCCGACAGCGGCTGGAGACGCCGAGATCGTTTACACAGTAGTTGACGGCGATACGGGCGACGCGCTTCCCGCCGAAAGCGCGGCACTGACCTACAACTTTGAGATCGCTGAGAAGCCAGATCCCACGACTGAGGTCGTTAATGTGAGCGTGAGTCAGTCGTCGGTCCGCGAAAGCGGTGATTCGGCTTCTATCTCGGTTAAGGCTACCTTGGCGGGACCCGCTCCGGTTGCCGAGACGATCCGGTTCACGCTTGGTGCTCCTAGCGAAGGAGTCCAGGCTGTCCGCGACGTAGATTTCTCCGCAACGCTGCATGGCAACGTCGCCATTGCCGAAGGCGCGACCGAAGCGACCACGTCGCTGACGCTCACGCCGATCGACAATGCGAATACGGACGGCAATAGAGTCGTTGGTGTTCATGCGATGGCTTCGGGTGGTTCGGCTTCGGCGGACGTCACGATCGCCGACGACGAAACCGCGAGCACGTCCATCTCGCTGTCGGCCAATCCGCACACGGTAAGCGAGGCAGATGGTAATACCGAGCTTACGATCACCGCGACGTTGGACGGCAAGGTGCTGGATGCCGACGCGGAGGTCACCCTGTCGGTTGATTCGGGTTCGGAAGCCACGCGCGATGTGGACTACAGAGCGCTGTTCCTTCCCGTCCTCACGATTCCGGCGGGCGAGGTTTCGGGTTCGACAAGCCTGTTCATTGATCCCATCTCCGACGAGGAGGATGAGGGCAACGAGACGATCACGCTGAATGGTGCGATTGATGGTTTGGAGAACGGCACGGGTCTCATCACGATCTCCGACTACGTGGTGATTCCTCCCCCCATAGATCCGTTGGCATTCGCCGAAGGTGCTATGATCGATACCATCGAAGCCACGGCTGGTGCGCCAATTCCCGATGCCGATACGCAACTGCCGGAAGCAACGGGTGGTTCGGGTGGTGACATCAGCTACAGCGTCTCCGAGTTGCCTGCTGGCTTGTCGTTTGACGCGGAAACTCGGACGCTTTCGGGCACGCCCGAAGCCGAGGGTACCACGGAAGTCACCTACACGGCTACGGCCGGTGAGGAAAGCGTCTCGCTGACCTTCTCCATCAAGGTCAACCCGGAGTTGGACTTTGAGCAACTTAACACGTTGTTCGGCCTGTTCGAGGCCGCCGGCAAGGCCAATCCGGCTGATGAGCACGACGAAGGAGCACTCCAACTCACCGTTGGCGTGCCGGTAGAACTGACGCTGCCGGAGATCCCGGGTGGAACCGGGGAGAAGACATATAGCATGTCTGGGCTCCCCGCGGGTCTGTCGTTTGACGGTACCACGCGGACGATTTCGGGTACGCCTACGGAAGAAGGTCTGGCCATAGTTATCCTTACGGTTACGGACGCCGTTGGTGCTACCGGTCAGGTGCCGGTTCCCGTGTCGGTGGTCCAGCCTCCGTTGGATGCTCCCGGTATTCTTCCCGACGAGCCCTTGGCCGACGACTACAAGGGCGCTGACGGCGAAGGCGACCAAGGCGGCTTTATCCTGCTGAGTTGGGAGTTGTCGGACGATCACGACAACATCGACGGCTATCGCATCTTCCGTACAATGCCCGTGCTGAACAATGAAGAGGTTCCTTGGGCCTTTGTAGATGCCGTGCCGGGCGTGGAGAAAGGTCGCGCCATCGTCGCCACGCTCGACAATGTCTCCACTCTCTGGGGCATTGCCGCCGAGCGCGGTGGTCGCACCACGCATGGTGCTGCTAAGGCCGTGTTCGTCGATGCTGAGAATCCTTATGGGTTGATGGCTGAGACGATGATGGCTAGCAGGGAAGCGGCGCAGGCCGGTGATGGGCCGGTGTTCGCCTCGCTGCTGCCAGCGTGGCTCCGAAGCTGAATCTAATCGGAAGTGTGATTAGCTCAGCGATTACCAGGACGGAAGAGGCGGTTCGCGCTACCGACGACATCGCGCCGTTGGCCGTGCCGTCGCTCAGCGTCTTGGATGCGCCCAACGACGAGGGTGGTCGCATCGTCCTGACGTGGACGCTCTCGCCCTCAGATAAGCTCCTGCAGGGCGTCATTGCCGGAGCCATTGGTCCGGCCGCGGTCGAGTCTGTCGTCGGCGTCCATGGCTACAGCATCTATCGCAGCGCTACGGGTGAAGATGAGTTCTCCCTGATCGCACAGGTTGATGCTGGTGTCGCGTCCTTTGTCGATGAGACGGCGCTGAATGGTGTGCATTACACCTATCAGGTGCGGCCTTACGACTTGGACAACGAGACGGGTTCCGATATCGAACAGACGGCGATGGCCGTGCGCAACAGCGTGTTGGATAGCGAAGGTCGCGCGATCTTCGGTCTGTTCGGTGCCGACAACCGCATTGGTTTCGACGACTTCTTCATCTTCGCCGACAACTTCGGCCTGACGGCGGAAGACGCTGGGTTTGATCCGGCGTTCGACCTCGCGCCGAGCGAAGCGATCGACTTCGACGACTTCTTCGTCTTTGCCGACAACTTTGGGCGCAGCATAGCTGCCGCTGGTAAGCGCGTGCCGATGCTGGCGGGTCTGAATGCGGATGCGCGGATGTATCTGGATGCGCGGACGGCCATGCCGAACGTGGGTGAGG
>JAGWBY010000165.1:0-3325 GCA_021295675.1 Candidatus Latescibacterota bacterium
CTGATCGTAGTTGGTGTGAATGCGCCCGGTGGCCTTATAGACCGCGCCGGGGAGCTGATCGACATACGTTGACTTGAGCTTGGTGTGCAATCGGTATTCGAGTACCTGCCGCGCGACCTCGTGGCGATTGGCCAGCCGGCGCAAGATCTGTTCGCTGGTTTGGTACTGGCCAGTCTTTTGCGTCCGCCGCGCATTGGAATCCAGCTCCATCTTCTCAAAGAGAATGGTGCCTAGCTGGTTGCCCGAATTGAGGTTGAAGCGCTCCCCGGCCAGCTCAAAGACGCGCTCGGCAGCCTGCTCAATGGCCTCCTCAAACTGCCGCGAGAGCGCGGCCAAAGCCGAGCTTTCCATGCGAATGCCCTCGAATTCCATATCCACCAGCACCGGCAGCAGCGGGGCCTCGATTTCGTAAAAAACGCGCTGCTGATCCATGTCTTCGATTTTCGGCCGCAGCGCCGCAGCAAGCTGGAAGGTAATGTCCGCATCCTCGCAGGCGTACTCGGCCACTTGCTCCACCGGCACCTGCAAGAGCGTTAGCTGCTCACCGCCGCGCTCGCCGATCAGTTCGGATATGGGCTTGGGTGAGTAGGAGAGCAGGCTCTTCGCCAACTCGTCCATGCTGCGTCTCAACTCTGGCTCGGCCAAGGTCGCCGCCAGCATCGTGTCGAAGAAAGGTCCCTCCACCCGCATGCTGTGCCAGCGAAGGACGCTGAGATCGTACTTGAGGTTGTGGCCGATCTTTTCGCTCGCCCCATTTTCAAAGACCGGGCGGAATTCCTCCAAAACAGCCAACACCTCGGCCCGCTCCCTAGGCAGCGGCACGTAGTGGCCCGTACCCGGAGCCCACGAAAAGGCCAAGCCAATCAAGTCGCATTGCCGGACGTCGAGGCCGTTAGTCTCAACGTCAAAGCAAAACGCAGGTTGCTCCAACAGCGCCGCGATCAACGCCCGCCGCTTGTCTGGCGTATCAACGAGCTGATAGTCGTGTTCCACATCCGCCACCCCTTTGAGCGGGCCGTGTGTCTGCTCCTTTTCAACGCTAAACTCGTCGCCGAGGAGCCGCCGACCCAGCGTATTGAATTCGAGCTCGGTGAAGAGAGTCTCCAGCTTCGGGCGGTCCCATTCCTTTTTCGCCAAATCCGCCAGTCCCACGTCCAATGGCACATCGCACTCGATAGTAACCAGCTCCTTGGAGAGCAGAGCCTGTTCCCGGTATTCCTCTACGTTCTGCTTCTGCTTGCCCTTGAGCTGGTCGGTGTGCGCCAGCAACTCTTCGACGCTGCCGTACTCGGCAATGAGCTTTTGCGCCGTCTTGGGCCCGATCCCCGGTACGCCGGGCACATTGTCCGAAGAATCCCCCATCAGCCCCAGCACATCTACCACTTGGTCAATCCGCTCGATCTGCCATTGTGCGAGAATCTCTGGCACCCCCAACACCTCAGCCTCGTCGCCGCCGCGCCCCGGCTTGTACATAAAGCTCCGCTCGGAAACGAGCTGGCCGTAGTCCTTGTCGGGCGTGACCATGTACGTCGCAAATCCCTCGGCCTCGGCCTTCTTAGCCAGCGTGCCGATCACGTCGTCGGCCTCCCATCCCGGCTCGCGCAGGACTGGAATATTAAACGCCTCGCAGAGCCGGAATACGTACGGCAGTGCTTGGCTCAGATCCTCGGGCATGGCCTCGCGCTGGGCTTTGTACTCTTCGTACTTGTGGTGCCGATGCGTGGGCTCAGGTGTGTCGAAGACAACGGCGATGTGCGTCGGCTCGCCCTTTTCAATGATGGAGAGCAAGGTGTTGGCAAAGGCAAAAACGGCCGACGTGTTCATGCCCTTTGAGGTCATACGCGGATTGCGGATCATCGCGAAATGCCCCCGATAGACGAGGGCCATACCATCGAGCAGGAAGAGAACTTTTTCGCTCATGCAGAATTCTTTCGTCGCGTCAAACGGCTTGGTTAGCTGCTTCGTAGTATTTGTTGATGCCGGGCACGTCGCTCATTCCGTGCCACACGCCCCGGAAGAGCGTGCGGCGCTTCTCTGGGAACGAGGCGACAACTTCGGCGGACGGGCAACCCTTGCCCCACTTGGAATTGACGGTGTCGTAGCAGGTAAACAAGGTCAGCCGATCTCGCTGCTCGTTGGTCCAGCGCGTGCCCGAATGGCACAGAGCCTCAGTGAAAATCACCACCGAACCAGCCGGACAGGTATAGCTCTCCCACAGCGCACTGTCGCGCTCGCTCAACTCGTCGGGCCGGGAGAAGGCGGCCTTGTGGCTGCCCGGCAGAAAAAGCGTGCCCCCGTCGCCCGCGCCGACTTCGTTGAGCTCCCACACCACCCGCGTCAGGCCGGAATGCACCTTGCCTTGCTGCATCTGGTAGATGTGCGAGTTGCCGCGAAAGTTGAAGTACCCGCCGCCGCCGTGCGGGCCGAAGTTGTCGTGCCCGGCCTGGCGATGGCTGGTATAGGTGTGATCGTAGCGGAACCCATAGCACTCTTCGCTGGCCAGCGCCTGATGCGAGAGCACCTCGTTGAGCACACCCACTACGGCCGGGTGGTCGAGCAAAATCTGCGACGGACCGCCGTGATTGTCGCGCTCGTCCGGCGGCAGGGACTCGCGCTCGTAGAGAAATTTCATCTGGTGGGCGCGGATTGACACTAGCTCTTCTTCGCTCAACAGCGCGGGCAAAAGGACAAATCCCTTGAGGTCAAAGAGGTACTTCTGGGCCTCGGTCATCGGGATGACGTCCCGCCCGTCGGCATTGGTAGTCGGCAGCAGCTCCATGCTTCAGTCCTTCCAGTTGAATACCACGTTGAGCATGTTTTTCTCGCGGTGGTACGCCATTTCGTAGGCTTGCACCATGTCCGAGTGACCAAGCGGCTCGGCTGGAGCTTGCCCTCCTGCATCAGCGAGAGCACGTGGACGCAGCGGCCGTCGTTGTCAAAGTGGTCTCCTTCCGGCGGTGGAAACAGCGACCCGGCCCGGTCGTTGACCGCGCAGAGCGAAACGCCCTTGAAGTAAAACCAGCGCATATCCAACGGGTTAAAATCCAGCGGTTCTTCACCCCGCCCGGGCAAGCTGACGACGGACACCCGCCCGTTGGTTCGCACTACTTCCATCGCCGTGCGATACGCTGGCCAGGGGTTGGCCGTCAGGATCACCAAGTCGATTCCCTGCCCGTGGGTGAATTCGTCCAGTTTGGCCTCCAACTCGGGGTCATCCGACAACAGAGCCTCGTGCGCCCCCATCTCGCGCGCCATGTCCAAGCGCACCGAGCTGTTGCCCAGCCCCACGACCCGCGCGCCAAAAAGCGGGCCTAGCGCCACGGCC
>JAGWBY010000165.1:3661-4676 GCA_021295675.1 Candidatus Latescibacterota bacterium
TCCACCCAAATCTGGTCGTCCTCCAAGTTCTCCGTATCCAGCGTCAGATCTTCAATCCGCAAATCGCGCGGACCGTGCAACATGGCAATTTTCATGCGATTTCCTCCGGCTATTAAAGTCCAATCTCGTGGCGCAGCGCCTCGGTATCTGCGCACCAATTGCCGACGTTCCAGCGGCCAAAGGCCCCCAAGGCCCCGCGCTCGTCTGGTCCGAAATAAACGGGGACGTGTATCAGCGACAAGCCGCCGTGCGTCCGCGCCTGATCTAATGCCCTTTCCAACGCCTCGGGCGAATACCCACCGCTCAACGCAACCACGCCCTCCACTGCCCTCGCCCAAGCCACGTAGTCAACAGCCACATGGTCCCAAGTGCCGCAGTCAGCCCCGTACTGGGCCAATTGCAAACCCGAGATCGCGCCCATCCGCCGGTTGTCCAACAGCAGAATGCACCCAGTCGCTCCGTGCTCTACCCCGTCGATGAGCACCTGCGGATTCATGGTGAAAGACCCATCGCCGCTAATGGCCAATCCGTAGAACGGCTCAGTCGCTACCGCGGTGGCCAACAGCGCCGAGACCGCAAAACCCATATAGCTGGCCCCGGTCTCGGTAAAGGTGCGGCCCAAGCGATCGTCCTCTACCACTTGGAAACCGTTGGCCTGCACGTCGCCAGCGTCAAAAAAACACACGGCGTCGCGGGCGCGCGCCCAATCCGTGGCCACCTTGATGGCCGTCGGCTGCGTCATAACCTCCGCATCCCACATCTCGTCGTCCTTAAACGCCGCCCACTCCCGCTTCTTGTCGCTACAGGCTTGCAACCAAGCCGAAGGAGAGCCGTTTTGCACGCGGCTAGCGCTGAGTGCGCGATTCAATTCTCGCAGCGTCCGCACGGCATCGCCGACGAAGGCCATAGTCTTGCCGTAATGAGTAGCAGTTTCTGGATCGGCGTTGATATTGACGACGCCCTGCACGCGCGGATAGCCCGTGCGCGACGAATCCGACTGGCAGACAAAGCGCGA
>JAGWBY010000166.1:0-4329 GCA_021295675.1 Candidatus Latescibacterota bacterium
CTGGGGGAAGGTCGCTCTGGCTAAGGTCGTCTTGCCAGACTGGCGCGGGCCGGTGAGGGTGAGCACCGGGTACAAGCGAGCATCGCGCAAAAGATACTGTTGTAGGGTGCGTCTAATCATACTGGCGAATTTACGATTGGATCGTAAATCTGTCAAAGCACTAGCCCTGACCACTGGTCAGCACCACGTCACCCTATAGTTGTTGACGACCTCTTTCTACAGATACTGCTCGTACACGGCGAGCGTCCCCTCGGCCATGGCGTCGGCGTGGAAGCGGCTGTGGACCGCCTCTTTGCCGGTTTGTCCGAGCTGGCGTCTGCGCTTTTCGTCGCGCAGCAAGGCGGCCAGATGCTAGTAGCCGTCCTAGCAGCTTAGTCTTCCGCCGCGTCGTCTATGGCTTGATACGCGACCAGCTCCCAGCCGTGAAACACCACCGCTAAGCCGATGTGTCGCACCGACGGATAGCGGTGCGCCAACGACGAATCCGCCAAGTAGGAGCGCACCTGTTCTACAGCCTCCTGTATCCTGTCCGCGACAACGGATTCGCCGAGGGATTCGCTCCGCTTGAGATACTTGAGTTCAAGCACGTAGCCGAACTGCATGTCCGGGTATTGGGCGACGAATGGCTCCAAGTAGAGGTCTGCATACCCTTTGTTCAGTTCATACTCCGAGTGCAGCAGAAAGTACTGGGATAGGCTCAAGTAGGCAGCGGCAAAGCCATGCACCACCTTCTCGCCGTCCATGTAGTCGCGGATGCCGGTTTGTTCGGCTAAGGCATCGCGCAAAAAGTCCAACACGGGCTGCCAAGCGCCGTCGTAGGCCATTTCTTGAGCCAAGCGGAAAAAGGTGTACACATCGACTGAGAACACCCCCACATCATCATAGGCATCGCGCAGGTAGCCGTACATCAACCGCTTGACCGTTTGATTGGGAATGCCCATCCGGGGCATCCCGCGCTCCACGGCGCGAATGCTGAGCAGGCCGAAGTAATGCAGCAGCGATAGGAAGTTCTCGCGTCGGTCTAGCTGGTTGAGGGGAAAGCTGAGTTGGATGGGGGTGTTCACCTGTTCTTGGCCGATGAGGTGGCGCAGCAGGTCGAAGTTGCCGTTGAGTTGCCGGTTGACCGTCAGCAAATGGCGCAACTTGCCGTAGTCGATGCGGACATTGGTGTCGATCAGTTCCCGGGGTGCTTTTTTGTTCGGCATGGATTCATCGAGGAAATAGAGAACCATGTCGGTGTTGTAGAGGTCGCCCTCGGCCTCCTCGGCGAACCGATAGCCATTGTACCACTCCCGCATCACATCCAGCGCGGCTTCGACCTCCTGATTGAACACGCCGTGGTCGCGGTACATTTCCAGCAGGTTTCGCACCTCGGCCTCGGTGAAGCCAAGCATGTCGTTGAATTCCGGGCGCAAGCTGATGTTGCGGCCGATGTTGAAGCCACTGGTGACGTCGTCCATGGTAATCGGCGACACGCCGGTGATGAACAGCCGCTCCAAGCCGCCCTCGCTGTGCCCGGCCCCCTCCTTGAGCGTGGCGAAAAAGTTGCGATAAAATCCGCCGCCGTGGGTGAACGCCTGATACGCCTCTTCGCCGTGATGGGCCAGCACCGTGTTGGCGAAGTTGTCGTACTCGTCGATGAGCACGTACAGCGGGATGCCGTGATCGCCGGCATACACGAACAGTTCATTGAGCTGGCTATTGACCGAGTCCGACGCGCAGATGTGCTGCCGCGCCGCTTCGGGAAACAAATCCGCATTGCGCTCCAGCGTACTGCGGATTATCAGTTGACAATACTCTTCAAAACGCTTCCGCAGCGTGTCCAAGGTATCGTCAAACGCCGAAAAGTTGAAGCGCAGGACGACGTAGCGATGGCGGTTTTGGGTCGGCTGTCGCCCCAAGTCGGTACCGCCGAAGACGGCCTCGAATTCGTCGGCTCCCCGGCGGTCGTAGTAGCTGTCCAGCAGCGACACCCAGCAGGACTTGCCAAAGCGACGCGGACGAATCAGAAAGACATAGCGTTCCTCTTCCAGCGCGTGGACGAAGCGCGTCTTATCGACGTAGAGCCAGCCATTCGAGCGGATGCGCTTGAAATTGGCCTCTCCGTAGGGAATGCGCGGATAGGAGGAATTCATAAGGGCAGGTGCTCCGTTTTCCAGCCGAGTTGAGGGTCGCAACAGCAGCGACCATCTAGGATGTCCCCGGACTAGAGAAATGATAACGATATTGAACCGCAGGCCCAAACGCGATGGCCATACACGGCGAGCATTCCTGCGGCCATCCCGGCGGCAGATGGATGCCTAGAAACAAGACGATCCTCAGCTCGAATCGTCAAGTCATTCATGTTATATCTGTGTCATCTGCGGATTGTTTCATACTACATACTGCTCGTACACGGCGAGCGTCCCGGCGGCCATAGCGTCGGCGTGGAAGCGACGGTGGACCGCCTCTTGGCCGGTTTGTCCGAGTTGGCGTCGTCGATTTTCGTCGCGCAGCAAGGCGGCCAGCTCGTTGGCTAGGATCTTCGGGGAATCGGGTGTGACGAGGAGACCGCCGCCGGTGGCTGCGATCAGCTCGGGGAACGCGCCGTGGTTGGGCTGGATGACCGGGATGCCGTTGGCTAGGGCTTCGAGGATAGACAGACCTTTGGGGTCGGCGTAAACCGAAGGCACGGAGAAGACGTGGAGGGAGGAGAGGAAGCGGATTTTTTTGCGGCGATCGACTTCGCCGTAGTAGGTGAACGAATCGGCTAGTCCCCAGCGGCGGATTTTTTGCACCTGCTCGGCGAAGTAGGGTTTGTCGTACGCGCTGAGGTAGCCGGCGGCTTCGAGGCGCAGGGAGGCAAATTCGGGTTGTTCTTTGACGAGCAGGTGAAAGCCCTTTTCGGGGCAGATGCGGGCGAGGTAGCCGATTTTGTAGGGGCCGTCCGTGGGCGGTGGCTCTTGCCCGTGTCCGGTCAGGTTGAGGCCGAGCGGCACCACGTGGATTTTTGTGCGCGGTATCTGTAGGTACGCGGCCATGTGTTCTTGGTAGTACTCACACGGGGCGATGAAGGCGTCGATGTCTTGGGCGCGCTGGCGCAGAGTGTCTAGGGCTTGGGACTTATGGGGTTCGACTAAGCCATCTAAGAACAGGTCCTCGCCTTGGAGGGCGCAGAGGACGGGGACGCCTAGTTGTGCTTTTAATTGCCGGGCCATGCCGACGAACATGGCGTTGGTTAGCTGGATGACGTCGGGTTTGAAGTCGCGCTGGAGCCAAGCGACGAGGCGGGTGAGTTCCTTTTGTTGGTTCCCCTCCTCGCCAGCGAGGATTGAGACGGTGAGCGGCCCTAAATCGCGGGCGTTGGTAGAGGAGCCAAAGCGCGCGAGGGTGCGGATCAGGAATGGTGAGTCGAGGACGCGGTCGAAGAAGCGGTGCGTGCGGCGAAAAAACGACCACTGCTGTTGCAGGAAGATGCTGACGCCGCCGTAGAAAACGCGGTCCAGCGAGACGTTTTCTTCGTCCGTGCGCAGCGGCGTATAGGTCGGGATCAGGACGACATCGGCGTCGCGGCGCGAGAGGGCGGCAGCGAGCGCGTTGTCGTGGATGCAACTGCCGCAGTACATGCCGGCGGCACCAGCCGTGATGTAGGCGACGCGCATCGCTAGAAGAATTTATCGACGGTGCTTTTGGCCGGTGGCTTGGTCAACAGCGAGCCGACGATCATGGCCACGGCAGAAGCGGCTAGGATTACCACCACGGGCATTACTCCGGTCATGCCGACCGTATAGCCGGGCACTTTCCACCCCTGAAAGAAGAAATAGCACCACAGCGCGGCCACGGTGAGCACGGAGGCAAAGGCACCGTACTTGGTGCTGCGTCTCCAGAACAGGGCGGCGACGACCACCGGGAAGAGCGCTGCAAAGCCGGTGAAGGACCAGACTGCGAGGGAGAAGATGCTGCGGGCCGAGACCAGCGAGAGCACGTAGGTAACGGCGAAGATGGCGATCACGAAAAGGCGGCCCCACAAGACTTGGGCCTTTTCGCTCAACTCGTCGCCCTTGCGGTAGTGGCGGACGACATCTTGGGTGAACATGTTGCTGATGGACAGCACCTGCGAATCGAGAGAGGACATGATGGCGGCGAAGACCCCGGCGGCGAGCAGGCCGGCCAAGGCACCGGGGGCGTGTAGGTCAATCATCTTGACCAGCACGGAGTTGGCGGCTGCGCCCTTGAGGCCGGGGAAGTCAATGCTGCCGAAGATCCCTAGGAGCACGCTGGGGATCCAGACGATGGCGATGCACAGCGGGTAGAACATCAGCGGCCAGCGAAAGGTGCGAGCGCTTTTAG
>JAGWBY010000166.1:4364-6515 GCA_021295675.1 Candidatus Latescibacterota bacterium
TGTAGGTTAGGAGTTTGATTGGGCTGATATTGTCCCCTTTGATCAGCAGCTCGGGGTGCGCGGCCGCGACTTGCGCCAGCGCGCTGTCCAGCCCGCCCAGCTTATCGACGATGACGAAGAAGGTCACGCCGCCCAAGATCATAAAAACCAGGGTTTGGAAGGCGTTGGCCCAGGCAGTGCCACGCATGCCGCCGAAGCTGACGTAGGCCAGCACCACCAAGCAGACCAGCATGCCGCCGGCCCACTGGGGGATCTGTCCTTTGGTGACTTGGGCGAGGGTAATGCCGCCGCCCATGACGCCGATGAGTAGATAGGGGATCAGCAGCGCGATCATGACGACGAAGAGCAGCAGACCCAAGCCGTCGGAGTCCCAGCGGCGGCGGAAGTACTGGACCTGCGTGAGCAAGTTGTGGCGCTTGCCGAGGGCCCAGACGCGGGTGCCGATAAAGAAAAATACCGTGGGAATAATCAGGGCCGCGCCCGAAGGCATCAGGGCGAAGACGCCGATACCGGTGTGGTAGGCTTCGCCGGAGGCTCCCAAAATGGCGAACGCGGTCATGTTGGTGCCAAACAGCGACATCAGCAGCAGGAAGGGGCCGATGGAGCGGCTGGCGACAAAGTAGTCCTCGCGTTGGAGAGGACGCCGATGCAGAGTACTAGGCCTAGGTAGCATAAGATGATGATCGTGGTCATGCGGCTTGCTCCTCGTCCTCCGCGTCTAACTCGGACGGCCAAGCGTAGTTGACCAGCAAGACCATCAGCCCAGTGGCGGCCACGCAGAAGCCGATGTGGTAGAGCAAGCCGATGGGCAGTCCCAAGACGATGCGCGCATCGTCCCAGAGCCAGAGGTCGTTGTGTAAGAGGTAGAGGATCAGAATCCCCAAGTAGAGGAGCCGGCGGACGGTGGCGTTCACGATGTTGCTCCTGAAGGTTGTGGGGTTAAGGGGACGGCGTCGGGCATCTGGCAGACCTCGCTCATCGGCCCAAAAATAGGCTCGACGTGCTCGCTGAAGAGGTTGCCGCTGAGTACGTCAACGACCCCCTGTTTGCATTCGGGATGGCGTTTGAGGAATTCGGCGAAGCTGAAATCCTTGGAGTAGAAGGCGTACACCATTTTGCGCACCGCCTCCATGCCGCGCACTAGTTCGGGGCCGAAGCCCCCGAGTTGCTCGGCAGAGAAGTCTTTTTTGGCAAAAGCCTCGGCGATGGCGTCGGCGGCCATCTCGCCGGATTTGAGAGCTAGGTACACGCCTGAGGAATACATCGGGTCGAGAAAGCAGAACGCATCGCCGACCAGCACCCAACCTTCACCAGCGATGCGGCTGGCGCGGTAGGAAAAGTCCTTGGTGGTCTTGACCGGAAAGAGTTGCTCGGCGTGTTGCAAACGCTCCTGCATGGGTTGGCACTTGGCCAGCTCTTGATCGAAGATGGTCTGCGCGTCTTCGCGGCGGCCTTGGACCAAGTAGGAGATTGCGCCGACCACGCCGACGCTGACCTTGTCGTCGGGCAGGGGAATGTACCAGAACCAGGAATCCCGGTTCTCGGTGTGGAGGATCAAGGTCGCGCCCTCGTCAATGCCCTCGTCGCGCTGGCCGCCGCGATAGTGGGTGTAGATCGAAGCCTTCTTTAACTCGGGCTCGGGCTGAGTCAGCTTGAGCTTGCGGCCGATTAGCGCACTCTGGCCGGTGGCATCGACTACTACTTGCGCGGCAAAATCGCGGGTTTGGCCGTCGGCGAGTTTGCCGCGCACGCCGGTGGCGCAGTCTCCAGCGAATAGGACTTCGAGGACCCGGGCACCCTGGTGTACTTGGGCACCTTTTGTGCGGGCGTTGTCGAGGAGCATCTCGTCGAAGGGGCCGCGCAAGACTTGCCAAGTTATTGCGCTTTCGTGGGGGTTGGTGGCGGAAAAGTAAAAGGGCGTTGAGCCGCGGCCCGATTTGCCGAAAAACTGCACGCTGTGCTTGCGCGGGAAGGCGCTGTCTTTGAGTTGGTCGAGCACGCCGAGCCGTTTGAAGGTCCAGTAGGTCTCCGGCATCAGGGACTCGCCGATTGCGAAGCGGGGGAACTGCTCCCGCTCGAAGAGCTGGACTTGGTGGCCGGTTTCAGCTAGGAGGGCGGCTACGGTGCTGCCGGCCGGGCCACCGCCGATGA
>JAGWBY010000166.1:6542-7201 GCA_021295675.1 Candidatus Latescibacterota bacterium
GAGTTCAAAGCGCGGCAGGGTGTTTGGCGCGGCGATTTGGATGGCGGCGCGCAGGCCCAGCCGGTGGGCGAGGGCGCGTTCCACTTGATCGGCGGTGTCGTTGGCATTGCCGTTGAGTTCTAAGCGAACTTCCAACTCGTCCAGTGCTTTGCGCCGGTGGACGTCAACGGCGAATTCAGTGACCGCGGGGAACTGGCGCACGACGTTTTCAATGGCGCTGGGATAGACGACCACGCCGCGGATGAGCAAGGCGTCGTCGAGGCGGCCAGTGACGCCGCCTTGGAGCCGCTGGAAGGTGCGGCCGCAGTCGCAGGGCGTGCGATTGAGGGCGACGCGGTCGCCGGTGCGGTAGCGGATAACCGGCATCCCGGTGCGGCCTAAGTTGGTGATGATCAGCTCGCCCTCGTCGGCGGGTGCGCCGCTTTGCGGATCGACGATTTCGCAGATGAATTCGCTCTCGTTGAGGTGCAAGCCGGCCTGTTCGCGGCAGTCGAAACCCCAAGCGCCGACCTCGGTGGCTCCGGCGTGGTCGAAGCAGCGGGCACCCCAAGTGCGCTCGAGTTGGGCGCGGGTCGCGGGTAGGTTTGCGCCCGGCTCGCCCGCGTGGATGGTGGTGTGTACGCTGCTGGCGGCGAGGTCGAGGCCGCGTTCGCGGGCGA
>JAGWBY010000166.1:7295-12653 GCA_021295675.1 Candidatus Latescibacterota bacterium
TGTGGCTGGCTCCTTGGTGCCCGCTCCAGAAGCCGATGAAGGGGCCAAAGGAGAAGGCGAAAAAGATGCGGTCGCGGTCGCCGACGCCCGCGGCGCGATAGACCTGGGCCCAGCAGCGGCCCCACCAGTCCCAGCTTTCGGCCGTGTCGAGCCAGCGCAGGCGCTGGCCGGTGGTGCCGGAGGTTTGATGGATGCGGGTGTAGCATTCGGGTGGATAGGTGAGGTTGGTGCCATAGGGGGGATGCGCGACTTGGTCGGCAGACAGTTCGGCTCGGGTGGTGAAGGGGAGGCGGGCCAAGTCATCCAAAGCGGCAATGTCCTCGGCCTGCGTGATCCCGGCCGCATTGAACTTCTGACGGTAAAATGCGTTCGTCTCCAGCACTTGGCCCAGCAGGGCGTGCAGACCGCGTCGCGGCTGAGATGTTCGCAGGCACTCATAGCGAATAACCGAGGGTCGCTTTGAAAGAGAAAGGAGCAGCCGGGATGACCGAGGCGGCACCGAAGCCTCGGGTCTCGTATTCGCTGCCGGTCAGGTTCTTGAGGTTGATCCGCAATAGCCCCGGCCCTTGGCGGTAAGTCAGCCCGCAGTCGAGCGTTAGCGCGCCGTCGATCTGATAGACATTGTCCTCGGCCACGAACTGGTTGCCGACATAGCGAATGCCGGCGGCCAAGGTGAGGTTTTCGCCCAAGTCGCGGGCGGCCCACAGCGTCGCTAGGTGTTCAGGCGCAAAGGCCGGCACATTGCCCGTGCGGTTGAAGATCTGGGGGACGAAGCCGTCGGCGGTGGGGACGAATACGGATTCGTTGAAGCGCGTCAATTCGGCGTCTAAAAAGGCATAGGTGCCTTGGGCGTACCAGCCTTGGGCTAGGCGCGCTGCTAATTCCAACTCTAAGCCCCGGGTGCGCTGGTCGCCGAGCTGCTGGGTGATGCCGTTGTCGTCGGGGATGGCGATGTGCTCTTTGTCGAGGTTGAAGACGGCAAAGTTGGCGCTGAGGTTGCCGTTGAGCAGCGCGGCTTTGGCACCGATCTCGTACTGGGTGCTTTCCTCGGGGTTGCGGTCGCCTACTACTTGCGAGGAAGGCGGGGCAAAGGCGCTGCCCGCATTGGCGTAGAGCGAGAAGGTTTGAGTCGGAGCGAAAATTGCGCCGATCATCGGGCTTAGCTGCCGGTACTCGCGCTGGGTGGCGGTGAGGTCGTCCTCGTAGTCGACCCGGTCGAAGCGGCCCCCGAGCAAAAGCTCAAAGTGGGGGCTGAAAATTATGCGGTCGATAAAGTAGGGTGCCAGCGTTTGCGCGGCTGCTTGGGCCGCGGTTGCTTGGTCAGGCAGGGGGACCACGAGGGAGTCGGTCCCGGCTTCCGCTGGCATGAAGGGGGCCAGACTCGGCGGCAACGTCGCGTCGAGGGTGAACAGATCGACGAACGAAAGCAGCGCTACGTCGAGGGTAAAATCGTCGGCGTGGTTGGCGATCTCCAAGCCAAAGAGGAGCTGGTGTTCAATGCCGCCAGTTTGCAGTTCCAACAGGCCTTCGAGTTGGTTGCCGACGATCCGCTGCTGGTCGTCGAGGTCGAGCAGCGTGCGGGCGAGGTCCAGCGAACCGGCTGCGTTGGGGAAGGCTCCGTTGAAGAGGGTGCCCTGCGAGGGCCAGTCGAGGCTGGTGTAGTAGAGTTTGTCGCGCAAAGTGAAATTAGACGCTAAATGCCATTCGTAATCGGCGCGAAAGCGCAGGATGGTCTGTTCGGAGAGATCGAAGGGCGACTGGTAGGAGCGGGTGCGCGGCACGTCAGGTAAGGAGCCATTGACGATGGGCAGCCCTGAGTCGGAGCGATGTTCGCTCGTCAAGTACTCGAAGTCGAGGTGCAGCGTCGAGCGCTCGCCGAGGTTCAGCCGCAACGTTGGGTTTACAGCGAGAATCGAGCCGTTTTTGTCGTCGCGATAGCTTTCCGCGTCCTGCCACAGGGCGTTGAGACGCAGGGCGTGGCCCTGGGCGGATAGGGCGCGATTAGCGTCGAAGGTGGCGCGGTAGGTGGAGAAGCTGCCTAAGGAAGCGTTGACGCGGGCGAAGTCGCTCGCCGGGTCTGGCCGTTTGCGGACGAGGTTGATGGTGCCCGACAGCGGGTTGCCGCCGTAGAGGAAGGCACCAGGGCCTTTGAGGGCTTCGACGCGATCCACGTTGTAGAGCTGGTAGAAGGTCGCTTCGGGTTCGGGCGCTCCGTCGGAGAGGACCAAGCCGTTGGCGAGCGAGTCGAAGCCACGCAGATAGAACAGGTCGTGGACGCCGAAATTGGTGTGGACGCCGACGCCACTGACATTGGCCAGCGCGTCGCTGAGCGTCGCGCCGTCTTGGGTCTCGATTAGGGCTTGGGGGACGATACCAACGCTTAAGGGGGTCTTGCGCAGGGGCAGCGGCATTTTAGTCGCAATGGCGTTGGCGCGGGGAACGTCCAGCCGCGAGCCGGTGATGATCGTTTCATCGACGACGTGGAGTGAGTCGTCGGCACTTTGGGCGTGGACGAAGGGTGTAGGAACCGTCAAGGCAAAAATTAACAGGGTGCTACGGATATTTCTCACTGAGTTGCTCCCATCAAGTTTATGTTTATGCAGACAATTTCTTTATCATCGCGGAGGTAAATCCGGCCATCGGCGAGTGAGGGGACAGTCTCACATCTGCTGCGGCGGAAGACTTGGGCGTTGGCCTTTTCGACGAAGCCTGTGGGCGTGGCTTGGGCTATGCCGAGATTGCCGTGTTCGCCCAAGATGACGAGGTGGCCGTCGGCGACGATCAGGGTGCCTTTGCCGTAGCCTCGGGTCTTCCACTTTTCCTCGCCAGTCTCGGCGTCGAGGCATTTGAGGGTCACACCGTCGAAACCGTAGAGGTGCCCTTGATAGTAGATGGAGGTGGCGGAGTGGTTTTGCATGTTATTATTGCGCCAGACCTCGGCCACTTCATAGCCCTTGTCTGTGGCTGTGACTTCCACCACAGAGCCGCCCATACCGGAGCTGGAGGAGATGAAGAAGCGATTAGGCGGGATAAAAACCGGGGTGACAGCGTTGGTGTATTGGCTGGTCATCCAGGGATATTTCCACAGCACGCGATCAGCCCGTAGCCGGTAAAAAATACTGCTTGGCGCGTTTGGCCGATGGTGGCGATGATGGGAGAGGAATAGCCCCTCTCGTCGCTGCCGGTAGTCCAGGCGACCTCGCCGCTGGTTTTGTCAAAGGCCATCAGCGAATGGCCACTCTTACCGCCGGCTTCGATCAAGACGACGTCTCCTTCGACTAGCAGCGATGCTGCAAAGCTCCGACCGCCCCTCACGCTGTCGAATTCGCGCACTATATCGCGGCTCCATTTTTCGGTGCCGAACTGGCTGTCGAGCGCGAGGAGTTTGCCATTGGCGCTGAAGGCGTAGACCATCTTGCCGTCAACCGTGGGAGTGGCACGCGGACTGCGGCTGTCTCGCCGTCCCGAGGGATCGTTGCCAGTGGTGGGGGTGCGCCACATCACTTCGCCATTGCGGGCGTCGAGACAGACTGCGTATGCCTCTCCACTGTGGATGTACATTGTATAGAGGCGATCGCCGACGACGGACAGGCCGGAAGAGCCCTGCCCGGCATGGACGCGCCAGGACTCTCTAAAAGAGGGCGCTTTGCCGAACAGACCCGTCTCCGGCGAGATCCCGTTGCGGTGAGGACCAAGCCATTGCGGCCAGTCCGTCCATTGCCAGTGCGACCAATCTTGAGCTAGGGCGGGTAGGGCACCTAAGACGAGGGCGAACAGGGCAGTGCGCGCGGTGCTCATTGAGCTGCCCCCACCACGTCTATGCAGACGATTTCGCTTTCGTCGCGCAGGTAGATCCGGCCATCGGCCAGCGCGGGAGCCGTCCAGCATTTGCTGCGGAAGACCCAAGTACTGGCCTTTTCGACGAAGCCTTCGGGCGTGGCTACGGCTATGCCGAGATTGCCTTTTGCGCCCAAGAGGATGAGGTGGCCATCGGCGATGATCAGGGTGCCCTTGCCGTAGCCTCGGGTCTTCCACTTTTCTTCGCCGGTCTCGGCGTCGAGGCATTTGAGGATCGAGCCGTCAAAGCCGTAGAGGTGGCCTTGGTAGTAGATGGAAGTGGCGAAGTGATTTTCCATCTCTTTGTTGCGCCAGACCTCCTTTGCACTATAGCCGCGGTCTGTAGAGGAGACCTCCACCACACTGGCACCCGTGCCGTAACCAGAGGAGATAAAGAAGCGGTTGGGCGGGATAAAAACCGGGGTGGCGGCGTTGACGTTGTGGCTGGTCGTCCAGGGGTGTTTCCACAGTACTTGGCCGTGTTGCGGCGTGACCGCAGTCAGCCCGTAGCCGGTAAAAAACACCGCTTGGCGCGTTTGGCCGATGGTGGTGGTGATGGGAGAGGAATAGCCCAGATTGTCGCTACCGGTGGCCCAGACTTTCTCGCCGCTGGTTTTGTCAAAGGCTATCAGCGAATGACCGCCCGTTCCACCGGCTTCGATTAGAACGAGGTCTCCTGCGACTAGAGGCGACGGGCAAAAGCCCCAGCGGGGCCTCTTGCTGCCAAATTCGCTCGCTAGGTCGTGGCTCCATTTTGGGGAGCCGGTCTGGCTGTCGAGCGCGTAGAGTTTGCCGTAGGCGCTAGAGACATAGACCGTCCCATCGTCAACCGTGGGGGTGGCGCGCGGACCGTCGCCGCCCTGACGTTCCGGTAACATTCTATCGGTGCGAGTGCGCCACAGCACTTCGCCGTTGCTGGCGTCGAGGCAGACCGCGTATTCATCGCCGTTGTGGATGTACATTGTATAGATGCGATCGCCGACTACGGACAGGCCGGAAAAGCCCTTTCCGCCTTGGACGCGCCAGGATTCTTCAAACGACGGCTCGTCGCCGAACAGGCCGGTCTCCGGCGAAATGCCGTTGCGGTCGGGGCCGAGCCATTGCGGCCAGCCTGTCGATTGCCATTGCGACCAATTTTGGGCCACGGCTGGCAAGGCGCATAAGACGAGGGCTAACAGGGCGTTGTGCGCGATACTCATTGGGCTGCTCCTTGTATATTAAGGCAGACGATTTCGCTTTCGTCGCGTAGGTAGAGACGACCATTGGCCAGCGAAGGGGCCGTCCAGCAGCGGCTGTCGAAGGCGGGGTAGCTGGCCTTTTCGACAAAGCCTTCGGGCGTGGCTTCGGCTAGGCCGAGATTGCCTTGTTCGCCCAAGATGATGAGGTGGCCGTCGGCGAGGATCAGGGTGCCCTTGGCGTAGCCCCGGGTCTTCCACTTTTCCTCGCCGGTCGCAGCGTCGAGGCACTTGAGGATTGAGCCGCCAAAGCCGTAGAGATGGTTCTCGTAGAGGACCGAGGTGC
>JAGWBY010000166.1:12696-15201 GCA_021295675.1 Candidatus Latescibacterota bacterium
CGTTGCCCTTGATTTGCAAGACCGTGCCGCCGTTGCCGTTGACGGTGGAGATAAAAATTCGGTCGGGCGCGATGAAAACGGGCGTCGCCGCGCTGACGTCGTAGCGGGTTTTCCAAGGGTAGCGCCAGTAAACGCGGCCGTCTTCCAGTGCTAGGCCGGTAAGCGAATAGGCCGTGAAATAGGCGAGTTGGCGGGTGCCAGCGGCAGTGAAGGCGATGGGCGATGAATAGCTCATCTTTTCGTTGAGGGCGGTCCAAACGGTTGCGCCGGTGGCCTTGTCGAGGGCCACGGCGGTGACCGGGGTTGTGCGGTCGATGGCCATATCGACGACGAAGTTGCCGTCGTGGCCGCCGGCTTCGACTAGGAGGGGAGGTGCTAAACCCCCACCTCGGCACTTGGCTGCTGAACTCGGCGACCAAGTCCTTTTCCCAGATCGGCGTGCCACTCGCGGCTGCGAGTGCGAAAAGCTTGCCGGTGGCACCGAGTACATAGACGATCTCACCATCGACGGTGGGCGTCGAGCGCGGGCCGTCGCCGCCTTGGGTTTCCTTGTAGTAAGGACCGGTGCGGTGACGCCAGAGTTCTTCACCGGTCTCGGCGTCGAGGCAGATGGCGAACTCGTCATCGCCTTGGGCGAACATAGTGAAGACCCGGCCTTCGGCGATGGAGATGCCGGAGAAGCCATTGCCGAGCGGGACGCGCCATGCTTCGGCAAAAGGCTGCTCGGCAGTGAAGAGGCCGGTTTCGCTGGAGATGCCGTTGCGCTGAGGGCCGAGCCACTGGGGCCAGTCGGCCGCTTGTGCAGCGGTAGTCAAAAACAATAGAAATGCGATTGCGTTTTTCAATGCTACCTCCTACTCAGGTATAGCGTGCGTTGCGGTATTGGGTTTGGTAAAAATCGGGCAGGAGTTGATCAACGCGCATGAAGCCCTCGTCGGTCAAGGTGACTGAGTCTGCGTCGAATTGGAGCATACCCTCGTCGCGCAGGCCGCTGAGCGCAGTGGCGAAGTGGGCGACGATATCGACTCCGAATTTGGTGCGAAAATATGTGGTGTCTAGCGCGCCTAATTTAAGTTGCAGAATCATCTCGCGGGTGAGTTGCTCTTCGCGATTGGTGGCGAAAGCGCGGTGGATGGGGAGGTCGCCGCGGTCGATAGCGGCGAGGTACTCGTCCCACTGCGGTGCGTTCTGGTAGTGGACGCCGCTCAGGTGCGAGAAGGAGGCGACGCCGGTGCCGATCATGTCTTGGCCGGTCCACACGGCGTCGCGGTACACGAAGCGGGCGTCGGGTGTTTTCTTCATGGTGTAGGCGCTCGAACGCACGTACCCGGCGGCGGATAGTTGCTCGAAGGCGTAGGCGTGCCAGGCGCGCTTGGTCTTCCAGTCGGCCAAGGCCAGCGGCTCGCCGTCGCCAGCGAGTAGGTCCTTGGAATAGACCGTGTTGTACGGCAACTCCATCTGATAGACGGTGACGCTGTCGGGGTCGAATTCGATGGTCTTTTGCACGGTCTGACGCCAGCTTGGCCACGTCTCGCCGACCATGCCAGCGATTAGATCGACGTTGACCTGGTCGAAGTCGAGCGCGTGGATCCAAGGCATGACTTGATAGATTTCCTTGCTGACGTGAGCGCGGCCGTTGTGGCGCAGAATCTCGTCGTCGAGGTTTTCTATTCCCAAGCTGAGGCGAGTGACGCCGATGGCGCGGATGGCTGCTAATTTGGCTCGGGTCAGGGTGCCCGGCTCGCACTCAAAGGCGATTTCGTCGGCGTGGTCCCAGGGCATGGCGTCTTTGAGGCGCTGGACTAAGGAACGCAGGTGGCGCGAACTGATGTAGGAGGGGGTGCCGCCGCCAAAGTAGACAAAGTGCAGTGGCCGGTCTTTGATTGCTGGCTGCTGCGCGTAGTGTTCCACCTCGCGGGCGAGGGCGTCTAAGTAGGTCTGGATTTGCTGGCTGTTTTTGTCCGTGTAGACGCGGAAGTAGCAGAACTTGCAGCGCTTGCGGCAGAAGGGGATGTGGAGGTAGAGGCCGAGCTTGCGGTCGGGTCGCGGCGGGTCGGTGAGTGCGCGATGCACCTGTGGAACGTCTTCCTCGCTCCAAAACGAATAGGCTGGGTAGTTAGAGACAAAGACGCTACCGACCTCGGTTTCGCTGCGGTCGGCGCGGGTAGTTGCTGGGTCGCTGCCGAGTGAACTCATGGTTTGACTTCTTTCCCAAAACAATACAGTACGCCGTCGGTGGCACCAATGATGAGATGACCAGCGGCGATGGCCGGCGAAGCCGCGATGGCTGCACCCGTTTCAAAGCGCCAGACTTCCGCGCCTGATGTAAGCGCGAGGGCGATGAGCGCACGGGCACCTACGTAAATGTAATCGCCGGCGATGACCGGCGATGAATCCACCCGCGCTCCTGCGGCAAAGGTCCACAGGGGTTGGCCGGTTTGCGGGTCGAGGGCGTGTACTAGCTTGTCCCGGCCGCCGATGACGACTGCTTGGTCGGCGACGGCT
>JAGWBY010000167.1:0-434 GCA_021295675.1 Candidatus Latescibacterota bacterium
TTAGCCAACTGCTCAATGGGAGGGCGGAAAAGTCTCCGGCCAGCGCGGATCGTAGTCGCTTTCAAAGAGCCAGTCGAAGTGATCCGGCACAATGTGGGCGCGGTCCGGGCGCAGTTGGTGCCGCAGCCGGGGGAAAAAGTCCATTAGGGCATCGCGCTGGTTCTTGGGCAGGCCGCACGAAACCCCGTCGGCAATCCACGAGGTGCCCATGGCTTTGCGGGGCACGGTGTCCTCGTTCTGCCAGGCCGAGTGCAGGCCAGCGCTGCAGAGTACCAGGATTTGTCCCCGCCGCGCCACTGCGGGAATGGGCTCGCACTCGAGATAGGGTCTTTCGCCCAGGTCCGGGATGTACTCAGGGAAAGCGGCCGCAGTCGCCGGGACTGGAGCCGGTCGCAGCCCGTGTACGCGGGGCAGTTCGGCTTTGTGCTCGGGCC
>JAGWBY010000167.1:559-10718 GCA_021295675.1 Candidatus Latescibacterota bacterium
CTTGGATGTCCACGTGGCACCCGTGTGCCCACTGCTGACGAGGGTCGTCGTACGGTGCCGAGGCCGGAGCCCGCTCGTGAGGGGCCAGACCCCACCACAGATGGACCGCATCGGCGCGCAGCACCTTTTTGGCCACCTCCTCAAAGTACGGGTGCTGGACAACTTCGACGTAATCCGGATCCTCGTACGGTGCTCCGCCGTTGTCGCGCAAGCGGTCCCACGCCGCCTCTGCCCGGTCCAACTGCTCGGTGGTGAAGGGGCTGTCGATGGTCACGGCACCCTGCTCTTCATACTGGGCCAATTGCGCATCGGTGAATATCATGGGCGTCCTCAATTATTTGGGGTCGGCGAATGGCCAAGCATAGAGCATTGTCGATGGTGGGTCAAGATCTTGCCAAAGGGACTTGCTCGCGCCGCCCGGCTGGGGTTAATTGCACCTGTTGGCGCACCGGATTGGCGCTGTGTGATCAGGAAGCCGCAACACCAGGTAGGAGACGAGGAGGACGATCATGAGCAAAACCCACGAAGTGATGTTCTACACCGACGGCCGCCATTCAAGCGTGTACTTGTAACAGTACCTAGAGCCCATCGACGAACTAGTCGACCTCGGCATTGACACCATCACCTATGCCGTGGGCGACTGCAGCGTTTTGCTCTACGCCACCAAGGTGGGCGAGCGCTGGGGGCACAACGTCGACCTGACCGACCACGATATTTGGTGGCGGGCGGCGCACAACGCCAAGCTGATGATCGAACAGGGCATTGACCCGCTCATGCTCGTGTGCCAGCGGGCGCAGCAGCGCGGTTTCCAGTTTCTGCCCAGCCTGCTGTTGAACATGATTCACACGCCGCACGACCGCGTCACCAACTGCCGGGTGGCCGACTTCACCACCGAGCATCCCGAATGGCAGGTCGGCGAAGAACCCGAGTACCCCGAAGCCCGCTTCGACAACCCCAACCGACTGTCCTTCGCCGTACCCGAAGTACGGGCGGACCGGCTGGCGGTGGTCGCCGAGTTGGTCGGGGATTACCCCGGCGACGGCATTGAGCTGAATATGTGCGACTACGCGCCGTTTATCGGCCGCGGAGAGGTCGCCGAGCACACCGAGACCTTGACCGAGTGGATGCGGGAAATACGCCCAGAGCAGAATCGTCCCAAGCGGTTGGTGGTCCGCATCGGCGCGACCTTAGAGGGCAATAAGCGCATGGGGATGGACGTGGAGACTTGGGTCGAGGAGGGGATCGTCGATGCGCTGATCTGCATGCAGGTCGTCGGTGATTTTGCCAACGACACCACTGGATTGCGGGCCGTTGTCGCCGCCGCCAAAGGTAGGGATGTGCGGGTGTTGGCGGGTATGGAATCGACCAATAACCCCGAGCTTTCCCGGCCGGCAGTGCGGGCCGCTGCAGCCAATGCCTATGCCGCTGGGGTCCACGGCGTGTTCTTCCACACGTATTACCCAGCACCCAAGCGCTATCCATACGATGACGAGGCGGCTGGAAGGCTGAGGTTTATGGGGCATCCAGACTTGCTGGACAACCTCGACAAGAGATACCGGCTCGGCATCCCCATCAATCCCAAGTCAGCCCCTACCCATGGTCTGGCCGAACAGTTACCGGCCGAATTGCCGTGCGGAGATCCAGCGCGGCCATTCACGCTGGAAGTGAGCGACGACGTGGCCGGCCGGAACCAAGCCGGCGAGTTGTGGCACTGCGAGCTGCGCCTGATGTTGCAGCACCTGACGTACGAGGACCGGATCGGGCTGAAGTGGAATGGCGGTGAAATACCCGAGACCGCGTGGCGCAAGGCCGACTGGACCTACCAGTTGCGCCCCAAGCCGGATTACGCGGTCAACGGGTACCGGCTGCACATCGACCTCAAGCAGATCCAGCGCCTGCCCCAGCGGGGGATAAATACGCTGGAGGTGGAGGTCGTGGAAAAGGACGCCCAGCTCATTCACCCGGTGACTCTAGCGGATGTGGAGCTGGTGGTCGAATATCTGCCGCACCGCAATGCTCTACGGGACGACGAGGAGTACTTTGCCTGAGTTGGCCCATCGCGGTCTCCGGGGCCATGTTGGGGCGTGAAATAGCAAGGGTCGAGGTCAGTTCAATCAAACGGCGAGAAAAAGGTCAGATCCGTGCCGAAGTTATCCATCGCCACCACCTCGTCGCCGCGCAGCCGCGCGCAGATGGCGCTGTCCCGCCAAGTCAGGGTTGTCTCGTGAATGGGCAAGTCAAACGCAAAGCCGATCCAGCGCCCCACCGGCGGATTCTCAATCACCGCATAGCCATCGCGCAAGACCGGATGTTCGGCACCCTCTACATTGAATCTTTCCCCGCCGAGCCAAGGAGGCAGGCGCACGTGCAGTGCTCCCGGCTGCTTGACTTTGACCGCTAGGCGCGGATGCGTATAGGGCGACTGCACTGCTAGAGCATCCGTCTCGCAGTCGAACAACATATCTACCCAATGCCCCGCTCCATCGCTGCGCACCACGGCCTTGTGCGCCGCAGCCAGCGAGCCTACTGACCCGCCGACAATGTCGATATTGAAACCAATGCGCGGCTTGTTCGACTGCCAGATGCCCAGCGGCTCGTGCCCGTAGGGAGCCGGAAAACCAAAGCCGCCGCGTAGCCTATGCGCTACCTCGCGCTTGCCATCCACCCCCTCGGGATTATCTGGTTCGACGATAAACGAAACATCGCGCAATTGCGACGGCAGCAAATGGCTGCGCAATAGGGATGGCCCCGGCGCCCCAAGATGAGCGCGGTCTCAATAATGTCGCCAGTATTGTTAGCCTCGCCCCGGCGACAGAGCGTAGGTCGGCTCGACACCTCAATGGACCAGCCGATCTGATCGCGCAAATCCCACAGTCCCCTATCGTAGAACCGCCTAACCCGCTGCATCAGCTCGGCGTCCCCAGTACATTCGGCGAGCTGGGCCAGCGACGACATCGCGCAGGTGGTCGAATGCACGTGCGAGCCAAAGCGCTCGGTGGCAAAGGAGCCGTCGTCGAGAAAGAATTCGCGCACGGCTTTGTCCTTGAGCGCGGTAGCCAAATCCAAGGCCGGTTGGTATCCGGTGGCTTGGTACAATTTGACCAGCGGCCCAATGGCGCGCGCCGGTCCCTGAATAAAGGTCGCCTCGCCGGAATCGCGGAGGCGTACCGGCGTGTCGCGTTCAAGGCGGACGCGATCCCATTGCTCTTTGGGCACCCAATAATCGAATAGCAAATCAATACTAGCGGCCGCCAATTCCATAGCCCGCTCGGACTTGCGGAAGGCTGTCAACGCGTAAAGGGCGTGGAATCCCTCGCGCAAATTGTGCTCTTGCAGTTCAATGGGATCGCCCTCGCCATTTATGTGCTGGCCGATGCGCTGCAAGGGCAGCGGTGCCCGGCTGTAGGAGAAAAAAGCCGCGTGAGCGTGCTTGTCGATCACCTCCTCGTCCAGGTCCAAGCCCATGGCGTCTTCAGCCGCCAGCATGGCGTTTAAGAGGCGGCCCGGCATGTGACCTTCCATGCTGCCGCCCAAAAAGGCTTCGGGCCGCACCTGCGCTCCTCCGTAGGGTATATCGGCGTCATCGGTGTTGAAAGCCCGACTCATAGCTTGGCAACCCAAGCGAATGGCGTCGCCGATATCAGTGGTATTTACGTCGCGCAGTTGTACCATGGCTTTCCTCAAACACTAGCGACCAAACGCACGGCCTCAACAGTCCGATCCCCTATAACAAACGGCTCGCCCGGCCCTCCATCCACAAAACCCAAGTCCTTCAACCAAGCACCTTTCTCCTCGGCCTCGACGCAGAGCCGCACCCAACAACGCCCCCCGGCCCAATTAATAGCCGCCTGCATCAAATTGGCCCAAGCCCCTCCGTAACGAGCGTGAACGAAACCATCCACCTGACAAGCGCCCTCCTCATCGGGCCGAGCACTGGCCAAACCCACCAAGCGCCCATCTCGGGTGCGGGCGGCAAACCAAGCACCAGCACCTTGTTCAACCAGCTTGGCATAGCGCGGATACAGCCCCATACAGGAATTCTGTTCGATATAGCGGGTCGAGTACAATTCGACGTTGGCGTCCAGCACCCACCAATCGTGCGGCGCGACGATCAAGGGAATCATGGGCACGCGCTGGGCCGGCGACCCCGGCTCGATTCCGACCTCATCACTAGCCCTAAAGTAATCTACCAGAAAAGACTCGGGTGATTCCCCGCTGGCGATCAAAGCCCAGATAGTGGAACCGGGCATCTTGCGCCAACCCAAGCGGTGGTAAATGCGGCCCGCGACCGGGTTGACCGTACCCAAAAACAGAGCCTGTCCCCCCGAGGCCAAAAAGTCGTCGCGCGCCGCCCGGCACAAGCGGCTGGCAATACCCTCGCCGCGACATTGCGGCTCAGTAGCCACCTCGCCTAAACCACTCAGTTCTGGATTGCCCACCGCCGTGGTTAAATGGCTGCTGCCGACCGTGCGTCCCCCTTGCTCCAAGAGATAGAACGTATCGCGGTTAAAGTCGCGTTCGTCGCCGGCGTACACAGGGCGATCGGCTTGGTAACCGTCCCCGAAAAACTCCTCGGTCAGGCCGGCGTCCAAAGGAGGCGTCTCGACGCTTATCTGCACGGGGTTAAGCCGGAGCCTTCCACTTCTTCAATTGCCTCTTCCACACCCTGTCCAACTCGCGGCGCACCACCTGCACATCCTTCCAGCGGTCGGGGAAAACCGACAGATGGTAGCCACCAGCGATCTGCTCGGGACAAGCGAACATTTCCCGGCCCGGCTCGGCTGCTTCCAGCCAGCAGGCCATGACCTGCTCGGCAAACTCCAGCCAATCGACGAATTCGGGAATGATCTTGCCCCTGTGATCAATCGCCGGAATCATGGCGTGGTGCCCGTTGAAGGGCCTGAAGTGAAACTGCTGCGCTAGCTGGATCAGATCGACGCGCTCGGCCAAGCGCTCCCAGTAAGGCGGCGACAAATGCTTGATCACCGCCGGATGGGAAAAGTCCCACGTCATTTTCAGCGGCTTCTTCTCCGCCTTCTCGTAACCAGCGGCCAAGGCATAGGTTTTTTCCGGCGTTTCCGTGCACGTATCGCGGTGCATCTCCACGGCCACGTCCATCTCCATATCTTCGGCCGCGTCCATCAAGCGCCGCGCCACCTCCACGGCCCGAGGGGTGAGCGTGTCGTGGTCGAGCATTTGCACGTTGACGCAGCGCGCTCCCGCCGCCTTGATTGCGCGCAACTTGGGCTTGATCTCGCGGATGCCGCCCAAGTCTGTAGTACAGGCAAAGACCAAACCCGAGTCCGCGACCTCGTCCGGGGTCACCATGAAGACGCGCCCCACAAAGCCGTCGAAACCAGCGTCTTTTATTTTTTTGAGTTTTTTAGCCACGCTCCACTCGCCTTTCTTGCCGCCGTATCCCATCAGGGAACCGAGGGAACACATATGATAGATTTTAGGCCGCTTGATTTTCGCCATGTTCACCCTCCTTGGAGTGATTGTACTGCTGCGATAAGGGCCGCTAATATATCGCCCACATCCACGGAAACCAAACCGCATAGGCCGGTATCTGCGGCTATCTGCGGATACGTTGCTTTTAATCAAACGGCGGGAAAAAGGTCAGATCAGCGCCAAAGTTATCCATCGCCACCACCTCGTCGCCGCGCAGCCGGGCGCGGATGGAACGAGTTCGATGTCGCAGGATTAGCTCTTCTTCGACCAAGGCAAAGCGGATCTCAATCGGCGCGTGCAAAGGCGGCTGGGCAAAGAACAGGAAGCCGCTGTCTATGCGCGGCGATGCTGCCCCTGTTACCTCTAAATCAGACGGCGCTACCCAGCCGGGTAGGCGCACCCACAACGGCCCCGGCTGCTTAACCTCGACGCGCAGGACACCATGCGTATAAGGGGATTCAACGCGCACGGCCTCGGTCTCGTGGTCAAAGAGCAAATTGACCCGATGACCCGCCGGGCCGCTGCGCACCAGCTCTCGGTACACCTCGCACAAAGACGCCACAGCCCCACCGACAATATCCATGTTAAAGCCAACAGTCTCGGCTTCCACTGGCTCGTGGCCGTACGGCGCTGGAAAACCAAAGGCCCCCTGGTGCCGCTGTGCCACGTCGCGCAGGCCGTCCAAGCCCTCGGGATTGGGCGGCTCATCAATAAAGGAAATATCGCGCAGTTGCGACGGCAGCATATGCCCCCGCACAATGCGCTCGGCGTCTTGGAAGTACTCGCTCCAACCCCAGCGACCCAAGATCAGAGCAGTCTCGACAATATCGCCCGTATTGTTGACCTCGCCGCGGTCGGGCGGCGCATCGGGATGAGTACTTTCGACGACCCAGCCCAACGGGTCGCGCATGGCCCACAGACCATTATCGTAAAAAGCCTTGACCCGCAGCAGGAGCGCCGCGTCACCCGTCAGATCGGCCAATTGCGCCAACGACGACATGACGCAGGTGACCGAGTGCGTATGATCGCCCAGAAGTTCTCGGTCGTGGCCGCCGTCCGCAGTGAAAAACTCACCCGTAATCTTCGCAGCCAATTCCAAAGCCAACTCCAACGCCGGCCCATAGCCCGTCGCCCGATAGTACTTGACCAAAGGCCCTAAGGTCCGAGCTTCCCCCGGAATAAACAGACTCTCCCACGCCTCCAGTCCCAACCCCTGTAGCGCCGGTCGATCCCAGCCCTGATCCACGTTCCAATAGCGGCGAAACGCCTCGATACTAGCCTCAGCCAATTGCCGCGCCTGATCCGAGTCGCGGTACTGCACTAGCGGATAGAGCGCGTGGAAGCCCTCGCGGATATTGTGCGGAATGAAATTGACCAGCGGACCGCCCAACTCGGCCCGATTGAGCGGCATGGCGATGGGGCCGCTGTACGAATAGAACGCCGCGGCCGCGTGTTTTTCAATGGCCGCTTCATCTACTTCAACGCCTGCCGTATCCTCGGCGTTGAGCAGGGCATTGAGATGGCGTCCGGGCACATGCGCCTCCGAATGCGCGGCACTAAAGCGCAATTCGGCTTGGGGGCGCACGTACGAGCCGAAAAAGGGAACATCGTTGTCGTCGGCATTGAAAACGCTCGACATGGTGCGGCAACCCAATTCAATGGCGCTGCGCACATCCGTGGTATTGACGTCTTGTAAACGAGTCATGGTCATCTCCTGTTAAAATTATCGGCCAGTAAGGGACGTTATGCGTAGGTCTTGCATCAAATCGGTTCCTCCTCTTCTATTATTTACTGACGTTACGCAGAAACTTCTTGGGTAGGAGATGCTTCGCTTCGCTCAGCATGACAGGGCTGGTGCCCTGCTTCTCGTCGAAGCATCCCATACCTAGGTGCCGTGCGTAACATCAGTTATTTATCCCTCAGATTGGATCATCCCCATGCGCCTATTCAACCTCCACCAATTTAAGACAGTTCTCGCGTTTGCCCTACGACTAACGATGTGTGCTGGCGTCGCCGCGTCGGCACAAGAAGAAGGCGAGGATAACACCATGTCCTGGTCCATGACGCTGAAGACGATCCGCACCAAGTTCCCGACGGTCACCCATATTTCGACCGATACGCTGCAATCTTGGCTCGACGAATCTCCGCCGCGGAAAAACCTCCTGCTGTTCGACGTGCGAGAACCCGGGGAATACGCCGTCAGCCATCTGCAGGACGCCCAGCCAGCCCCATCGAAAGACGAAGCTCTAAAAGCACTCCAAGGAGCACCGTCAGACCAGCGTATCGTTTTGTACTGTTCCGTGGGATACCGCTCGTCGGAACTTGCCCAGTTCCTAATGAAGAAGGGATATACGGAGATCTACAATCTGGAAGGATCGATCTTTGCTTGGGCAAACGAGGGGCGACCAGTTTACCGGGGAAAAGAGCGGATCCAGGTCGTCCACCCCTATGATAGAACTTGGGGCAGATTGTTGAAGAAATCGCTGCGCAAACAGTAGCAGGCCGCGCCTGTTACATCGACACGGCAATGAGCTGTTCACCGGCACGCCGCCGACTCGGCACCGGGATCGGCTCGCCATCGTCAATGCGACCTGCAATAGCTTCTTCAAGCGCGTCGAGAGCTTCCATGAGGGCCTCGGTCTTGTCCGTACCGGACGTGAGACATTCGGGAAGATCCCGGAACGAGACGATGATCTCGCCCGAGCAATCAGGCTGAAGCCGTGCGGGATAGCGAAACTGCATTTAGACCCCTTTAGACCTCGTTATTCCCCAGCTTTACTCAAAATTAGAGTCCTAACGCTATCACTGAGATGAAATTGTATCTCTTCCAACCGATCAAGAGAGGGTTTTACTGCCAAGATATGACCCTCTTGTTTGGCTCTGAGTAATACACCTGCTGTGCCTGTTACACGTAAATCTCGTAGGCGAGCTATTTTTCTTGCGAGTTTTTCATCAATAATAACCAGACTCCCCGCTCCCTCTAATGCCAACGCCAGCACCTCCGTTTCACCTGGACCAAAGTCTGTGCTTAATCCTATAATTTGAGGCGACTGAATGGATCGGGTTTCAATCCATTCATAATTGTCTATATTCGGCACATCTTCACCTTGTCTGCGTCCTACCTCCAGTTCTGCTACAACTGCTTGTGGAACAATTATCTTCTGATAGAGTTTTTGTAGCAGATCAAGGCGACGAAGTCGGTGCAGGTAAAAGATCGGCGATGTATTACTGATTACGACCTCAGGCATTTTGGAGATCTTGGTCTAATTCCTCATCCGTCATGTCAAAGATGGACACACCGTAGTAACCCATATTTTGGAGAAACTGGATGCGCGAAAGGCCAGCGAATTCAGCCGCATGACCGGAAGACATCTTGCCCATTTCATAAAGCTTGGCGGCAGCAGCCATGCGAACCTCTTGGGTAAATTCTTCAGGTGTCTCTTTTAAGGACAGAAAAATCTCTTCTGGCACTTCAATCTGAATCATCTGCAAGATTTGAGTTTTAAAGATACTCAATAGAGAAGGCGATAGCGACCCACGACAGACGGGATATTCCGTCATTTTTGCGAAGCCCTATGCTCCCGTCAGCAAACGGCCACCTCCCCTCAATCAGACGGCCAAGTTGTAGATCAGCCCTACGTTAGCTATAATACGCCCGCCGACACCCCAACTATCCGAGGCCCACCATGCCCAACACCCCCATCCCCATCGGCTCCAACCGCCAACTACTGCTCGACCGCCGCCTCATCGACGAGCTACAAGACGCCCGCCAAGTCCTCCACCAACCCGCGCGCCGCAACGCCGCAGTGCGCATCGACCATCCTTGGGAAGAAGGCGGCCTCGCCTACGCCGTGCTCTTCAAAGACGGCGACCGCTTCCGCGCCTGGTACCGCTGCATCCCCCACGCCGACAACAACAAAACCGACCGGGCCTGCACGCATCACTTGGCACAAACCAGAGCTGGGCCTAATCGACTTCCAAGGCTCGACAGCCAACAACTTGGTCATCGACGATCCCGACCTCGTCAACTTCTCCCCGTTCCTCGATCCACAAGCCCCAGAGCAAGAGCGCTACAAAGGCATCGGCCGGCGCGGTGCCATTTACACGGCGACCTCACCCGACGGCTTCCACTGGCGCAAAAACCCCGAACCCGTGCAGACTGAAGGTCCGTTCGACTCGCACAATATCGCCTTCCGCGACCCGTGGACCGGCCAGTACGTCATGTACACCCGAGGCATTCGCAGCGACGGCGAACTAGGTCACGGTGCCACCCGCGCCTTTAAGGAGGGCGTGCGCTGGATCCGCCGCGCCACTTTGTCCACTGGAGTCCGCTAGAATCTATCGACACCGGCGATGCGCCGCTGGAGCACATGTACACCAACTCCTGCGTTCCCTATGAGCGTTCCCCCGGCCTCTACCTGATGTTCCCCTCGCGCTTTATCAACAGCCGCAGCCCCACGCCCGACTGGCCGTACCCCGGGGTCAACGACGGCGTGCTAATGAGCAGCCACGACGGCCTCCACTTCGACCGCCTCTTCCCCGAAGCCTTCGTGCGCCCAGGGCCCGACCCCGGCAACTGGCACGACCGCAGCGTGTACATCATGCGCGGCCTGCTGCGCACCGGACCCGCCGAACTGTCGCTCTACATGACCGAGAACTGGCGCATGCCCACCTCCTGCATCCGCCGCCTGACCATGCGCCTCGATGG
>JAGWBY010000168.1 GCA_021295675.1 Candidatus Latescibacterota bacterium
CTGGAGCCGGATCACCTCCCCTTTGGGCTAGCGGCGATCAGTCCTTGGGAAGTGGCGAAAAAAGAGTCCAAGGGGCTTTTGCAATTATCTATGCCCGTGCGCCAGTGGGTCGCGCACGCCACTCAAGCCCCATTTATAGAGCTTCTGCCCCTTTCGGTAGATATAGCCCTCGAATCGGCACATTTGCCTAATCCCTTCCACAAAGACCCGGCCGATCAAATGATTGTCGCTACAGCGCGGATGCACAGTCTGGTGCTGATCAGCGCCGACCAACGGCTGCGCACCTATCCACACGTGCAAACAAAGTGGAAATAGTAAGAAGCTGTTGAGCTATTCGCGGTAAGACCTACCCCCCTAGCCCCCCTTCCTCTTAGGAAGGGGGGGAACCGGCTGTTCTCCCCCTTTCCGCGTCGGAAAGGGGGCCGGGGGGATAGGTGCTACGTAGAAACCGAAACCACCGCCGAATAACTCAACAGCTTCTAAATCAATCTACTCGGCAAACTTCTGCTTGAGTGCTCCCCAACTCTTGGCTTCTACCGCGCTAGCCGGGATAGATATTTCAATGAGGCGAGCGATTTGGGTGTTCGTACTCGGCGGGAGGGCACCGCTGGCAAAAGTCTGCTTCGTCTCTACCACCATAGCGACGGCCCCAATCCCACGAGCATACCAACCATAGGCGTCTATCTCGGCTGTCACTTCACCCAGAGACGCGAGCTGATCGTTGCCCGTGAAGGTAGCAACGCCGGTGCCGGTCTGGTGGACGCGCAGACACTCAAAGGTGCCCGCCGGTAGCCGAATCTCACCCCACGCATCAACCGCGTACTGATAGTCGTACAGGCCGGAACTTGTGATCCCTGGGGCTATGGTCTGGTCCAAAGAGAAGTTTTCAACGGTCCAGCTTTTGCCAAATTCCAGCGGCCAAGGTGTTCCCGTATCGACAAGCGGAAAGGAGACTTGGCCGGCCGGGCCTTCGGCACCGATGAGGACATCGCCTGCGGGACTGCGCTGGAAATAGTGGTACGTCTCGATCTCGTCCGTTCCACCCGTGGCGTTGGGCACAGTAGCAATGTTATAGACGGCGTAATCGGCGTCGGAGAAGCTAGCGGCGTCGGGGACCTGCTCCAGCGGGATGACCGAACTGCGGATAAAGGCAAGTATGCTGTTTGCAATGGATCCGGTGAGGTCTGAGGACTGGTCGGCACCGGCAGAGCCGATGTCAAAGCCAGTGTCCTCTAGGCTGCTAAGGACTGTGGCGATTTCTTGTTCCCAAGTCATGCCCAAGGATAGGCGCAAATCGTCGGGAGAAAGGGTAACCTGGGCTGTAGCAGAAAGAGGGAGGAAGACGAAGACGATTGATGCTAATACACGGACGACGAACATGATGGTATCCCTTCTGGTGATGAGAGTATAGAACTGTGCAATTAAATCAGTGGCGATTGCCCATGACGATCTCAGCGATTTCGCCAAACCGAACGCGAGTCCACTCCATCACGTCCCTTCTACCTTTGCCAACTCCCGTCGAACCTGTCCAAGCAACGCTTCGACGAGTGCGAGCGCACCCTTGCGATCGATCGGCTCAGTACTCGAATCAACACCCTCATAGCGAAATTCGACGGCGTACGGCGTGTACCCAGTCAGCTTGCGGAAAGGCTTCTTATCGATCCCCTGAGCAGCGAGCAGATTCAGCAACGCCTCGAGATTGTGGGTGAGAGGGTACGTCTCGCCCAGTAGTGCGAGCCAAGCCTTGAAGGACTTTTCCGCCGCTTGCTGCACGTGAAATCCAAACGACTCTTCCGGCACACCAGCCGTCATGCCCCGGAGCGTGAGGAGGTCGCGCTCGGCCGCTTGCAGCATTGCCCTCGCGCACTTAACGTCGCTCATAGAGAACCTTTCCTTCCCGCAGCGCCCGCGCCAGAACGTGGTTGAGGGAGTCGCGCCAGTAGGCGACGTCTTCATGGGAATAGACCAAGACGTCGGCAGGGACGAGAAATCCCGCCAGCGCGTGGTAGATCCGGACCATTTCTTTGTGGCGACTTCGCTCCGGCCCGAAGGGCTCGCATTCTACGACGATCAGATCGACATCTGAATCTTCTCGTGCGTCGCCGCGAGCGCGGGAGCCGAAGAGGATTACTTGTTCGGGATCAACTTCGGCGACGATGGCCTGAACCATCTGGTCGAGGAGTGCGTCGGTGACCGGGGTCATTGCCTACCTCTGAGCTGAGGCAGAAAATCGCTCACGGCTTCTCAGGCCCGCTGCCAGCGGCTGGGGTTCACTCCCGGTGCCTCGCTCGACATATTATCGGGCTTGTTGGGCACGCCAAAGTCCCAGTGTCGCGTATTGGGGTCGGTAAAAAACGGACGCACTGACTCGGGCAGCCCGGCCAAGTCTTCCTCGTTCCAATTTTCTACCTCGTCAATGGGGCCGGCCCAAGCCGGGCGGTACGCAATAGCCAGCACCGAGCGCGTGTGCTCGCCCCTGTTGGGCCAAGTGCCGTGGAAAGCGCGGTGGTTGAGAAAAACCGCCGAGCCAGCCTTGCACGGCACCACCACTTCCTCGGGATGGCACTCGTAGCGCAGGTATGGATTCGCGTCGGAGTGCATACACAAATGGGAGCGCGGAATGACGCGAAAAGGCGACACCTCGAGCGTCAGGTCATCGAGGTAGTAGAGCACGCGAATGGTGAAGGGACAACTGCCGTTGTACCCGAAGATTTGCGAGCCGTAGGGCTGCCCGTCCGTGTGCAGGCTGATACCGGGCGTGCCAGGCTCAGAGCGGTCGTACCCGTAGCTGAGAAAGACGATCTCGTCGCCGAAGACCTGGCGCAAAAAATCAACGGTCGGCGCATGGG
>JAGWBY010000028.1 GCA_021295675.1 Candidatus Latescibacterota bacterium
GGATCAAATCTTGGCTCCTGACCCTAGACCACAAGCGCATAGGTATCCTCTATCTAATAACGCTGGCGGTCTTCTTCTTGGTCGGTAGCCTTTTCGCCAGTCTGATCCGCTTTGAGCTGATGACGCCCAAAGGCGATTTGGTCGAGGCCGAGACCTACAACAAGCTCTTCACCATGCACGGCGTGGTGATGATCTTCTTCTTTCTGATCCCCTCGATCCCAGCGGTGTTGGGCAACTTTCTCATTCCCCTGCAGATCGGCGCGCGGGACGTGGCCTTCCCCCGCCTGAATCTCCTCAGCTACTATCTCTACGCGGCTGGGGGGCTGTTCGCCGTGCTGGCCATTATCATGGGGGGCATTGATACGGGTTGGACCTTTTACACGCCTTATAGCAGTACGTACTCCACTTCGTTCGTTTCCTTAGCCTTAGTCGGCGTTTTTGTCAACGGCTTCTCTTCGATCCTCACCGGGGTCAACTTCATGGTCACCATCCACAAGATGCGGGCACCGGGTATGACGTGGTTCCGCTTGCCGCTTTTTATTTGGGGGCACTACGCGACCAGCCTGATTCAGGTCCTAGGCACCCCGGTGGTGGCCATCACCTTGTTGCTGGTCTGTTTCGAGCGCCTCTTCAAGATCGGCATTTTCGATCCCAATTACGGCGGCGACCCCGTGCTCTTTCAGCACATGTTCTGGTTTTACTCGCATCCAGCCGTGTACATAATGATCCTGCCGGGCTTTGCCGTCGTCAGCGAAGTCATAGCTTGCTTCTCGCGCAAACGCGTCTTCGGCTATTCCTTTGTGGCTTTTTCTTCGCTGGCCATCGCCGTCCTCGGCTTTCTCGTCTGGGGCCACCATTTGTTCGTATCGGGCCAATCCACCTATGCCAGCATGGTCTTTTCCTTCATCACCTTCTTCATCGCCGTACCCACGGCCATCAAAATTTTCAACTGGTCTTTCACTCTCCACAAAGCCTCGGTTAAGCTAGACTCGCCGATGCTCTACGTGATGGGCTTTATCGGCCTTTTCACTATCGGCGGCCTGACGGGCCTATTCCTTTCCACCTTGGGCATAGACATCCATCTCCACGATACGTACTTCGTGGTCGCCCACTTTCACTATGTCATGGTGGGCGGCATGGTCATGGGGTTCCTCTGTGGCCTGCATTTTTGGTGGCCTAAAATGACCGGACGCATGTACTCGGAAGGGGCGGCCAAGCTCGGCGTCATGTTCGTCTTCGCCGGCTTCAACTTGACCTTCTTTCCACAATTTATCTTGGGTTACCTAGGGATGCCTCGGCGCTATCACGCCTATCCCGAGGAATGGCAAGCCCTCAACATCATGTCCACCGCGGGTGCCACCGTCCTCGGGCTGGGCTTCTCACTAACCATCGTCTATCTCCTCTGGTCCCTGTTCAAGGGGGAAAAGGCCACTGCCAATCCGTTCCAAGCCAAGGGCCTCGAATGGGACATCCCCTCACCGCCCATAGCCCACAACTTTGAAGCCATCCCGATAGTTACGTGGGAAGCTTATCCGTACGGTGAGGAGGAACCAGCGGAACCAAGCACTGAAGCCGTACCTGAACGCGCCAAGGAGGATGAAGTTGTCTGATCACGCACATAGCGCCCATCACCTACACCAGTTCGAGACGTCGCAGCAGCAATACGAAGCTGCCAGTCTCGGCATGTGGGCGTTCATCATCCAAGAAATCCTCTTCTTCGGGGGGCTGTTCGGTGCCTACACAGTGTATCGCAACGAATATATTGAAGCCTTCACCGCTGGCTCTCACCTCCTCAGCATCGGCTGGGGCACCTTCAACACCATCGTGCTGATCGCCAGCAGTCTGACCATGGCGCTGGCTGTCCGCGCCGCGCAGACCAATGCTGGTCGCAACGCGATTACGGGGTGGCTCGTCGCCACGATCATTCTCGGCTGCGCCTTCTTGGGGGTCAAGTACATCGAGTACAGCCATAAGTGGCACGAGAACCTCATTCCCGGCAGCATGTTCCAGTGGAACGACCCAGCCGTCACGCTCGGCAACGCCAAAATTTTCTTCTCGTTTTACTTCGTGATGACCGGGATGCACGCATCATGTTGTGGATGATCGCCAAGGTCCGGCGCAACGAGATTTCGGCTCAGTACTTCACGCCGATTGAAATCAGCGGCCTTTATTGGCACTTCGTCGATATCGTGTGGATTTTCCTCTTCCCACTACTCTATCTGATCGGACGCCACTAATGTCTGAACATCACTCTGAACATCACGTCGTCCCGCTCAAGATCTACTTTCTGATCTTCTTCGCCCTGATGATTGGCACGGTCCTCACGGTGGCGGCCGCCTTCGTCAACATGGGCTTTTTGAATACGCCGGTCGCCCTGATCATCGCTCTAGTAAAGGCATCGCTGGTCATCTTGTTCTTCATGCACGTGAAATACAGCCCCAAGCTGGTCGGGCTTTTCGCGGTCGCTGGCTTCTTCTGGCTGTGCATCCTACTGGCCTTGACCATGCAGGACTACTACACGCGCGGCTGGGGCGAGGAAGCGCCGGTGGAGTTTCTCAAGCAAGGGTCGTTTTTCTAACTCCTAAATCCATCACAGTATTCCACGAAAATAGCCCGGGCCGCTTGAGCGATCCGGGCTATTGTATTGCCGCAAGTTTTTACGTTGCCGATCGTCCTCTCATCGTCCTCTCTCTGGGCCGACCACCATGGTTTCGGCCAGCGCAAAGCAGCAGGAACTGCGGGCTTGACCCAAGCTTTTGCTCCAAGCGTCGCGGGGATAAGGGCGACCAGGTACGGCCATGCCGTTAAGTTGCATCTGTCCAGCGGCGGCGAAAATCAGCACCGTGAAGACGATGTGGGGATTGGCCGTAGGTGGGCCGACTAGGGGGCTTTCTAATTGCTCCCAAGTGGCGGTCAGGGTGTGGTGCTCGCTTTGGATAGTCCAAGAAGGATTGCGGTCGATGCGGCCAGCGCGACAGAAGGTTGCGGGAAATTGAGGCAGATCGCGGTCGAATGGATTATTGCTGCCGCGAATCATGGTGGCAGTAATAAAATCGGCCAAGTCGGGGTTGTCGGTGCAGACGGCGGTTAGTCCTGTAGAGCCGGGAATGTCGATATAGGCCACCGTTCCCCGGCCTGCGGGGCTGTAGGCGGCGCAGTACAGACTGAGTTGTCCGCTATCGACTTGGCTCCCGGGCGGGCGCAGATAGAGAATCCAGTGTTCGCCGGACCAAAGGAGCGGACCTTGACTGAGGGCGGTTTGGGTCATGGATTGCGCTCTTCGCGGCCTTCAAGCAATATCGCGGACGAGCACCAAAATCGCTGCCTGCGGCACGACGATGAACTTCTCGTCGTCGAATTTGATTTCCACCGCGTCTTTGCGCAGAAAAATGGCGTGGTCGCCTTTTCTGGCTTGGAGGCCGATGTAGCGCATCTGCTCGCCCCCCTCTTCCCAAGGCACGTCGTCATCAGCTTTCGGCGGCAAGGGAACGCCCGGCCCCACTTCTTCGATGCGCCCGCTTTGCACATCCTCCTTTTCCAAGGCAGTCGGCGGCAAATAGAGCCCCACGGCCGTGCGCTCTTCCATGTCGTCAACCCGGATTAGCACGCGGTCGCCGACTACGTACAATTCCTTGTCGCCCCTAATCATCTGCTCCTCCCTAGGTTAAGACGCCAGCCGCAAACACTCGCTGTAGCGCTCAAAGCGCTCCCCTTCCCCCTCTGCTGGATCGACGTATTTGAGCCAAAGGGCGCTATCCTTCCTATCGCCGCTGAGTTTGCGGCGGCTCCCGAGGTTGCTCGGATCGTCCCCGTTCCACACCACTTGGCCGTCCTGCATATAGATGAACTCCCCTCGATAGCGGTCGATTAGCTTCCGCTGTTCGTCTTGGTAGATTAGCCCTTGCTCGCAGGTGGTGCGTCGCCAGTTGGCCACCGTGGCGTCTGGGTCCGTAGATACCGAGTCAAATTCGGCCAGCGGAGCCTCGACCTCGCTCGCAAAATCGATCTCGTTCAAATCCACTGTGCCAAAGCCGTGCTTGGCAGCTATCAGCAGGTGATTGCGGTCGCGGCGGAAGGGTGGGGTCGGCCAATCGGAGTGGGGATCGTGGCCCATCAAGGTCATGCCGCAGGCATCGGTCGCCACCGGATGATCGCCGGCCATCAAAGCGTTACAGATCCGGCCCTCGCCGCCCCATTCACGGCCCCATTGGCCGGTGAGGGCCTCGACGATATTGAGGCAAGGCTTGGTAATCATGCCCAAGTCCGGCAGGACGTAGGAAAGTCGGATGAGATGGTGGTAATACGACCGCGTCCGCCCTTCCGGCGGGATCATCGGCGGCAGGCCAAAGAGGTTTTTCAGGGTCAAGGTAATGCCCATAAAGGCGTGATTCTTCATCTTGGCGATGGATACCACCTCGTCAGCCTCGGCAAAGATGGTGTTGAGCAGATAGCGGTCGAACATGCAGCCACCACCGGGTACGTCGTACGTGGCAAAGGGAGGCAAATTCGAGTCCACATAGCGGACGCCAAAATCGTCCAGAATATACCGGTAGTTAAAGTCGTCGGGCGTTACATGGCCGTTGCCGTAGGGGTAGGTGTCAGTGGCGACTATCTCGGCTGTAGTCCGCTCCCGCAGCAGGCGCAGCACCGCGCGGGCCACGGCATCATCTACCAACTCCCTGCGGCGTCCAGCGAAGTACTCGATGCGCTCCGGCGGCTTGATCATATTGAATTTCAATACGAGCCGCCGCGCCTTTTCCAGCTTCTTCCAAGAGTGCTCCAGCGGATCGGTAGTCCGTTTAAGTACCTCGTATATTTCTTCTTCGCTCGCCCGATGGTCGCAATGCGAAGCCCTAACCGCGTATTGTCTATCGTCCATGATGACTTTCCCTTCCTATTAAGTGTTTGTGGCTACTCGCCGAGGACGCCCACGGTCTGTTCGAGCCGCATCAGGGCAAGTGCCTTATCGCGGCGCGCGACAGCGCTTTGCGTGCGCGCCTCCACTAAGGCCAATTGCGCGTCCAGATTTTCCAATTGCGTGCCAACCCCGCTCGTGTAGCGCAACTCGGCGACTTCCAGTCCCTTCTCGGCCTGCAATACCGCATCGCGGTGGGCCTCAATGCGTTCGCTGGCTTCTTCGACAGCATAATAGGCCTGCTGGATTTGCAGCCGCACCTGTCTTGCGATCCGTTGCTGGTCATACTCTATCCGGCGCAGGTCCTGCCGTGCCTGCGCTACTCGCGCCCCGGTGAGCCGCCCGTCGAAAAGCGGTATTTGCAATACCAGCCCGGTGTTCCAACTCTTGCGCCACTCCCGGTCGGCTAGGTCGAACCCATCGCTCTGGAACTGGGTTTGCCCAGCGGCTACCAGTTCCACGCTAGGCCGAGTGGACGCCTGGTCGGCGGTGATCTTTCGCTCGTGCCATCCTATTTCTTGCTCGACTTGCGCCAGCTCTGGCCGCTTAGCTAACCCCAAGGCGACGAGCCTGTCCAGATCATCGAGATCGAGTGTCGTCTCAGTGCGGAACGTTCCCCGCACTTCTATGGCTTGGTCTAAGTCTAAACCAACGACATCCTTGAGGGCCATTGTGGCCAGCCGCAGGTTATTTTCTGCACTGATGGAGTCGGCGCGCATGTTTGAGACTTGTACCTGAGCGCGCAACTGGTCCAACTCAGCGGCCCGACCAGCCTGCGCCTGTGCCTCCACCTGAGACAGATTGCGTCTGGCCCACGCCAGCGCTAGGTGTGATACGGTGCGCAATTCCTCGGCTAGGAGCAGGTCGTAAAATCGCTCCTCAACCTCGGCTAGCACGAGTTGTGTTGTCTGTCGCTCGGTTTCGCCGAGCATGGCAAATTGGCGGCGAGCCATGTCCTCGGTGGCGCGAATGCGACCTCCGGCATAGAGCGGCTGGCGCACGTTCACGGTGCCCGTGAGGTTGTTTTCCGTGCCGATCCTGACGGCATTGCCAGCAAAAACAAAAGAAGGCAGCAGCCAGTTGCGACTATACGTAAAGGAGGCATCGACCTGCGGCAACCCCGCTGCTCGCGCTACGCGGAGTTCCTCTTGCCCGCGCAGCAGGTCAATGCGGGCTTGCAACAGGTGCTCGTTGTTTTCTTGCACTAAAGCCAACCCGGTTTGCAAGTCGAGAATCAGCGGCTCGGCCTCTGCTCGGGCCGGGCGACTGGAGACTGCACACAAGCCCATCAAGCAGAACGCCCCCACCCCGGTCTTGCTCAACATAGTAAACCGCGCTGCCGCAACCACGCTTCGACCTCCGCTCCTCCCACATCGGCCAGCATAACGCCGTCGATTTCGACGCAGGGCGAGGCGTATTGTCGACTCTTAGCAACCATTTCCGCAAAGGCTTTGTGGTCGCTGGTAATATCCAATTCCTCGTATGGTAACCCTACTTTATCAAGTACCGTCCGCACGCCTGGACTCCAAGGGCAATACGGATTGAGATATGCTTTGATCACAGGAGTAGTCTGTTCCACTTTGGCCTTTCCGATGTACAGGGGACGCGATATATTGAGAAAAACATATCGCTCGCCTCTCATCCCTGTCAAGGAAGGGGCCTCAATCTATGAAACCGCTGGTCCTGTTCCACGGAGGCTGCAACGACGGCTTCTGTGCCGCGTGGGTTTACCGCCGCTACGTCAATCCGCAAGCCGAGTTTAAGGCGGTTCAATACAACACTGACCCGCCAGCTACGGCCGACCGCGATGTCGTCATCCTCGACTTCAGCTACGAGCGGGTGCAGCTCATGGAGATGCACGATCACGCCCGCTCGCTCTTGGTTTTGGACCATCACGAGACGGCTGCACACGCCTTAGCCGGACTCGATTACTGCGTATTCGCCGAGGACAAGTCTGGGGCACGCATGACTTGGGAATACTTTTTCGATCCCCGCTCTCAGATCAGTGCTGACGCCGTCCCTTGGCTGGTGTCCTATACTGAAGACCGCGATCTGTGGCGGTGGGCCTTAGCCGATTCTAAGGCTGTCAACGCCGCTCTCGCTTCGTACCCACGCGACTTTGCGGTGTGGGATGAAATCGCCGAGCGCGGCCCGCAAGCCCTCGCCGTGGAAGGGCAAGCCATTCTCCGCTTCCAACACCGACTCATCCGACCGCGCGTTCGGTACCACGGTTGGACCACCATCAGCGGGTTTCGCGTCCCCATTACCAATGCCACGTTTCTGACCTCTGAAATCGGCAATGCCCTCGCCGAAGGGTATCCTTTTTCCGCCGTGTTCTTCGTCCGCCCCGACAGCAAGGTCGTGTACAATCTGCGCTCCAAAGGAGACGAAGCTGCGGATGTGGGCCGCATCGCACGCGATTACGGCGGTGGAGGGCACAAACACGCTGCGGCTTTTACCCTAGAGACCATGCTGCCGATGGAAGCGGATGCATGACCCCCGAACAGCGCTATTTATTCGACATCAACGGCTATTTGCACCTTCCCAATGTACTCAGTGCCAGTGAACTAGCCGGCGCCCGAGCAGCCATAGATCGCTATATAGCCACACCCGACGACGAGCTGCCCGAGGGCTTTTTCCGCTCCGACGACGGCAAGTCCTACGCCAACGGCTTTGCTTTCGACAAGGCGCTCGAATCCCTGATCTTCCACCCCACCCTGTGGCCTATCATCAAGGAGTTCACCCACGATCGGCCCGCTTTTTCCCGGGGAACCCTGTTGGTAGATAGCCACCAGCACGAGCCGTTGCGCCTGCATTGTGCCCGCGAGGACTTTGGCTGGCAAAGCACTCGCTACGACACTCGCGAGGACCGCATTTTCTGCGACGATTTCGTCATCTTCCCCTATTTCGACGACGTCTTCCCAAGTGACGGCGGCTTGTTGGTGGTCCCAGGCTCGCACAAAGCGGCGTTTGCGCGTCCGCCCAGCCTGTTCAACGGCGGCGTCACCGCCCATCTGGAAGATTTGCCCGTTGGAGTCGTCAATGTGACGCCACGGGCCGGAGACGCCGTAGTAATGACGGAAATGCTGGCCCACGGGACCTTGCAATGGAAGCCCAAAGATCGCCTACGCCGTACCTTGGTATTGCGCTACCGGCCCCAATTCAAGGGCCAAGCCGCGGTCCCGGAAATCCTCCATGACCGCTTGTCGCCTCAGACTAGAGAACTGATGGCCCCGGCCCACTATTCCCATGTCAAGGAGGTCGTCAAAGAGGACGTGGTACGGCTCACTTAAACAAAATCAAAACCAACCAAAACGGGCACCTGCAATGAGTCGCAAGTGCCCGTTTTTTTGGTGAGCCCACTGGGAGTCGAACCCAGGACCTACGGATTAAAAGTCCGGTGCTCTACCAGCTGAGCTATAGGCTCTAGTCGGCGCTGTATCTAATTAAAAATATGCGGTTTGCGTATCCATCGCAAGGCTTCCCACCCCACGCGGCGGCTTTTGCCCTAGGCCAGCAGTACCTGCTAATAAATTCAGTAAGCCAAAGCGATGATTTTGGTCGTTTTCTGCGTCTGCGCGTCCCCTTGCACTTCCATCCGCAAAATGTAGTTTCCCGGCGCAGCCATCTGTCCGAATTCGTCCTGGCCATCCCAACTCAATGTTATCGGCCCGGCTGTTTGCTGCTGGTCGTGCAGCACCCGGACTTTTCGTCCGCTCAGATCGTAAAGTGCCACGTGTAGCAAGCGGGGTTGGAGGATGTTCAACAGGGCGAATTCTATCTGCAGCAAATCGCCGATGCCATCGCCGTTGGGGGTCACGAGTGCGGCCGACAACGCGAGTCCGTCAATTAACGCAGAGCCGACCGGCAGCGATACGGCTATCGCTTCGCTAGCAACCGCGTCGCTGGCATCGCCCACATCCACCCGTTGCCTTATCTGTTGCTCTCCTCGACCACTGGCCAAGAACGCCTCAAAGGGCATCTGTTGGCGGTATATCGTGCTGGCGAAGTCAAGCTCGATCAACCCGGACCGGACGAACGGGTCGGTAAAGGCGATGTCCAATCCGCCGTCTACTCGGGTGACCTCCGCGTCCAATACCTGCCCCGCAAAGCGGATCTCACCAAGCTCAATATCTGCTCCTGAACGCATGAGCAACTGATCGAAACCCGTGCTGCCAGCACCCATGTTCCAACCAAGATAATAGGTAAACTCCGTGCGCTGCCCTGGTTGGGCCTGGATCGGGTAGATTTCCGCTCGCGTTGCCGCGGCCAAAGGCTCGGCGTAGCTGAGGACCAGCTCGTCGAGGACCGCCCCCTGCATCGGATCTTCACTGACCAAATAAGCCTGCAATTGAACGAAACGCCTCGGCGTCGGCGAGAGAAAACCCCGATCCGACCGCTCGTACGCCTGACTCCAGATACTCCAATCGTCGCCGGGCGAACGGACGGTATCAATTCGGCCTTTGAAACTGGGGATTAGCTTGTCGTATCTCCTTTCGGTTACTTCCTTGCCGTTTTTGTCGTGGAAGACATAGGACTCCTGCAACAGATTGCCCGTCCGCGAGCGAATCTCTACGCGGGTCCCCTCAGGGGTCTCGACCTGCCAACTCAACGCCGTGGCATTGCGCACCGCCCCCAAGTCGTAGATCGGGGATTGCATAATGGTGCCAGCGGGATAGCCTTCGCCAAAAACCTGGAATTCGGCCGTCGTGCCTGTGATGCAACACTGCCTGTTTGGATAGCGCATCCGCAGATAGCGCAGCGGTCGGAGGGAGAACTGCTCTTCAAAGTGGACGATATCGCGCAAGTTGCGGGGATGTTCGGGCAACTCCCCTAGGACCTGCCAGCGCAGCGATCCGTCCGGCGCCAGTGATCCGTCCGACCCCCAGATGATATACCAAGGGAAGTGAATGGCGTTGCGCCGAGTCCAGCGCCAGTCAACGCTGCTGGGCGCGATGCCGGCCAGATCACCCAAAATCCGCACCCGATCCACCCAGTACAGGGCACCCAAGTCAAAGGTAAATTCAGTGTCGCCCGGTTGGGAAAACCCATAGTAGCGCCAACTCGACACGATATCGCCGTCGATCAGCGCGTTGCTATTGCCCGTTGACTCGTAGCCTTCGGCCCGCGTGCCGATTTCGTTGAGGATATCGACTTGACCGCCGCGTTCTCGCATCCCCAGCGAGATATTGTCCCCCACGGCCTCCACCTCAATCGAGCTAATCCCCGCTCCTTCAGTGGGCAAGTCCACTTCGATGCGAATGAATTGCAGCGGTTTAAGGCCGTATTCGATGACCAACTCGCGCTGCTGGTTGAAGCTGTAGCGGAAGCGATCGCTATAGCGCACAATGCTCGGCAGGGGTAGGCCGGTCGAATCAAAAAAGCGCTCGCCATTGGATAGCAGGACCTGAAAAAGCTCCAGCGGCGGCCCCTCTTCCCTGAGCCGCAAGACCACGCGCCGCGCGGAAACGACGCGGCCCAGATCGATCTCGACGTACATGTTTTCGGGATCGTCTCAGCAAGGCCCGAACAACAAACCCCAATTCGCGTTGATTTTTCATGGTGAGACTTCCGCGAATAGATATAAGATACCCTACCCCACGCGATACTTCTCCATAGCTTCCATGTCTAGTTCAACACCCAGCCCGGGCGCGTCCGGCACGGAGACGAAGCCATCCACCGGCGTCAGCGCACCGCCGATCAGGTCGTTCTCGCGCGTGAAATGCAGGCTGTCAGAGGGGATGGTCGCATTGGGGATGGTCGCGTGGACGTGTGTGCCATACGCGCCCGACACGCCTAGCCCCAACCCCACGACCTGCAACCAGACCGGCATCCCGGCCGCTGCGGCCATGCCGGCGCAGGTCTGCGCACTCTCGACGCTGCCGCCCAGATTGAAGCAATCGGCCGCCTCGGCGCGGATCGCACTCAGCACCATCTGCGGGTCGCCTAAATGGGGCGCAAGCCGGATGCGGGTGTGGCGGCGAAAGTCGCGGTACTGATGCCAGCCCGGCAAGTATTGGAAGGGATCCTCAAACGCCTCGATGTTATACGGCTCTAATGACTCGGCCAGCCGCAGGCTGGTGCTCAAATCGCCGAAAGTGAAATTCGGATCGACGATAATGCCGTAGTCCGGGCCAGCGGCTTTGGTCATCAACCTGACGGTCTCGACGATGTTCCAAGGCCGCGCCTTGAGCTTGTGAGTCTTGAACCCTCGCTTGACCCCTTCCTCGGCCATGGCGGCGAATTCTCGTGGCTCTAGCGGCGGCGACCACCAGCCCACCGGCACTTTGTCCCAGTGCTTGGACCCCATCAGCTTCCAAGCTGGCACCCCGAGGGCCTTGCCGACGATGTCGTACAGGGCCATGATCATCGCCCCGCCCTTGTCGCCCAGATTGACCTGCATGGGATCAAGGCCGATCCATTCGGCCTCCAAGCTAGCCAACGAGCCGCCGCGCCCCCCTTCGCCCACTCCATATATCCCTTTGTCGGTATGCACCTTAATCAGGCTGATGGGCTGTTCCAAGTAATGGCCGGGACGACTCTTTTCGATTGAGGGAATATGCGGCACTGCGGTGACAAACTCTTCGATCTGGGTGATTTTCACGGTTAAACCTCCCTTAGCCAGTCCTCGGGGATGTCGATCCCAAAGCCGGGACCTTTGGGTAGCCCGAGCAAACCATTATGTGGCACATTGGTCCCCGGTGGAACCTTGTAGTGTCGCTGTCCCGATTTTGAAGGCGTCCCGATATAGCACTCCGCCAACGGCACTCCGGGCAGAGATCCGATAAAAAACTCGATCAGCGGGGTATTGGGCATAGCCGCTGTCCAGTGCTGACCATACGGGTCGTTGCCCCCAGTGTGGAGGCACATCTGGACGCCTTGCGCATCGGCGTAGTGAGCCAGTTTCATCGCCTCGGTAAAGCCCCCTATCCAGTAGATATCGGCTTGGATCAAATCGACAAGCCGCTCCTGAACGGCCCTCATACCTAGATGGCGAGTGGACCAGTGCTCGCCGTCAGCCAGCGTCTGCCAAGGCACGCGCTGGCGCAAGGCGCGGTGCCCTTCCCAGTCGTGGGGCATCAGCATTTCCTCCATCCAGCGCATCCGATACGGCTTGAGCGCCTCGCAGAGGCGCACGGCAAAGTCGAGGTCAAAGGTCATCCAGCAATCGAGCATCAAATCGGCGTCTGGGCCAATTAACTCGCGGCACTTGGCCATCAGCTCGACCGTGCCGTCAATTCCGGCTTGGCCATCAACGGGTCCATAGGGACGGGCCAGCTTGAATTTTTTGAAGCCCAACTCCAAGTACCAATCCACATCGTTACCGGTGGCGTAGACTTCCATCTGGGTGCGCTGCGGGCCTCCGGCCAGCCGATAGACGGGCTCGTCGAGGGTTTTGCCCCACAGGTCCCACAGCGCCAGATCGACCCCAGCGACCGCCCGCGCCGTAAGCCCTTCGTTGCCAAAGGAGAGCGTCCCCCGCCACATGCGATCATTGCACAGATCGATGGCACCCACTTCCTGCCCAACGACTAAGGGGAGCTAGGCACTCGGAGATAATCGGCTGGGTCGCATGGCCCGAATCCGTGCGGCCCAAGCCAAAGGTGCCGTCCTCGGCGATGGCCTTAACCCAGATCGTCCCTCCCGGCTTGGGCATGAGCCGCTCCTCGGGCGCGAATTTATCCATCGGCGTGGCCTGCTTAGGAGCCCAAAGCCATGACTGCTCGCGCAGCGGTCGCGTCCCCTCTTCACTAGGTGATGGAGGCAATAATTCAAAAGTCTGTATGGCAACTATTTTATTGGCACACATAATGTTATGTATAAAAAATTACAACAAAAATTAAGTGACAATCAACGCGGCTGATAGCGATCCCGCACTGGATGTTTCTGCGCCCGAGCAAATAACCGCTGCCAAGGGTACCTCGACGACGCTCCGCTCGACATCTACGACTTTTACGGGTTGCCTTCTGAAGTTAGGTTGGCATATCCATTTGCTTCTTACAGTTCGAGTTGGCACCCTCGCTCAGCCGCACCGTACGCCGCATCGACAAAGCGCATAGCCTGCCAGGCATCGTCGCCGCTAGTGATAAAAGCACCCTGTCCACGGCTGGCAGCGACAAAGTCGGCGATAAAATCCAATCCGGCCGCTCCACCGTATCCAGGGGCCTCGCCGACCGAGAGGTCGAATTGGCGGTACTCGTCCTCGGCCCAGCCCTCGGCTTGGCTCTGGACAGTGAGCCGATCGCCGCGCCCATCCCAATCTTGCATCATCCAAGTCGCATCCCCTGCGGTTCCCCTGAAACACAAGTAGATATCGCCGTAGCGGCGCGGCAGGACATAGCCGGCGTGGAGACTGCCTAGCGCACCATTGTCCATGCGGAATGAAGCGGCGAGTACGTCCTCGACGTCAATGTCAGTACCGCTCAGAGTCGCCTTGTGGGCGCTGACGCTCCGGTATTCTAGGCCGCTGATATGGCGGATCAAATCGACCGTGTGGATGGCCAGCCAATGCAGGATTCCCCCGCCCGCCTGTGCTCGGTCAAAGAGCCAGTGGTTCGGGTTCCGTTGCTGGACGGTGCTGGTGACCATCCTCCCCTCGATGGAGACGATGCGGCCTAGGACGCCGGCGGCGACGAGTTCGCGCATCTTGCCGGCAATCGGGTGACAGCGGTTCAAAAAGGCCGTCGCCCACAAGACCTGCTTTGCGGCGGCGATTTCGTTGAGACGGGCGATGTCAGCGGCCGTGCGCGCGACCGGTTTCTCGGCAATGACCGGCACGCCGGCCTGTAAAAGCCGCGCGATGAGGTCTGGCGCTTGGTCGTTGCGCGTGCACGCTATAGCTAATCCCAGCTTCTCGTCCGCCAATAGCGCGTCTAGGTTACTATACACCTGATCGACGTCAGTGCATTCTTCGGCCGTACAAACGACTAACCGGCCCACCGCCTCGCAGTGCTGTAGCGAGGTCAGCCACCCCTTGCTGTGGGGATTGTCCAGCCCGACGAGGGCCGCACATACTTTATCCGTCATAGTAATCCACCACCTTTCCTTCCCGCGCCGAGCAGTAGATGTTTTCCAATAGCGCCACCGTGCGGCGGCCCTCGCGGCCATCCACCCGCAGGGAGGTCCCGTTCTCAAGGGCCGAGACCACGTCCTCGACGACATTGGTCAGCGGATTATCCATAGCCAGTAGCTTCTCTTCCAGCCCATCGCCAAAAACGCGCATCTCACCCGACAGCGCGGCATCCAGCAACACCCCTCCTTCGCTGCCGTGTACTTCTGCGCTAAAGTAGGGGCTTGCCGGGAAGGTCGTCGTGCCCAGGATGCCTCCCTTAGCACCGCTCTCGAAATTCAAAATGGCCTGGCCAATATCCTCGGTCTCAATGTCGTGGTTCATGATCGCGATCTCGCCATAGACGGTCTTGGGCACGCCCATGAACCACAGCAGGAGATCGATCAGGTGCGACCCCTGATTGGCCAGCGACCCGCCCCCGTCCATCGCCCAAGTGCCGCGCCAGCCGCCGCCGTGTTCAAAGTACTCCTGTGAACGAAACCACTTAAAGCGCACCTCACCGAGGATGGGCTTGCCCAATAGGCCCTGCTTGAGGGCTTCGGCGACGCGGTAATTATTGTCAACGTAGCGGCTTTGGTAATCGACGCCGAGCAAGAGGCCGCCCGCATCGGCTGCGGCGATCAACTCGTCACAGGCTTTGGTACTGACGTCCATAGGCTTGGTAGTGATTACGTGCTTGCCGGCTCTGAGCACCTCGACGCCGATGGATGCGTGCAGCCCGCTCGGGGTCATCACCAGCACGACATCCACATCGCCCCGCCCCAAGGCGTCTTCAAGGGCTGTACACCACGCACAGCCCATTTCCTCGCCTACTTGGCGGGCCAAGCCCTCGTTGAGATCGACGACCACGCGCAGTTCGGCCCCTGCGGTCTCAGCCACTTGCCGGGCGCGATTGCGCCCCATGCCCAGCCCTACAACAGCAAATCCGGTCATATCGCTTGCTCCTCTTTGATTGGTCGGCTGAATAATAGACGGGAGTGCGGTGGTCGTCAATTTTCCACTACGTGCAACCGCTGGTTCGCTGCTAGGTCTTCGAACACTTGTATTCCCCCGGCCGGCCAGTGAATTTCCAGTCGCTCGATGCGCTCGGCTGTTCCCAATCCGAACACGGGGTCGCGCTGACTGGTCGAGAGGAAACCCGACCCCGCCTTTACTTCCCTGAGTTGCCGCCGACCGCCGGCCCATAGATACAGGCGGGCACCAATGCCGTCGCGGTTGCTCTGTCGGCCCTCCAGCGCGACTACGAGATAGTTTCCTCCAGCACCGTCGTTGCGCAGCAGAGTGAAGCGGCGGCCGTTGTTGACGAGGGCAATGTCCAAATCGCCATCTTGGTCGATGTCCCCAAAGGAGGAGCCGCGCACCACGTAGGAAGCGGCAAAAGCCGGACCGCTCTCAGCGGTCACTTCGCGGAAGATACCCGCGCCCCCATTGCGAAAGAGCTGCGCCTGTTGCGCGTAGGTCACCAACTCGTCGTATTCTTCAATGTTGTCGTGGACGTGGCCGTTGCCCACAAACAGGTCGAGGTACCCGTCGTTGTCCGAGTCGAAAAACCCCGTACCAAAACCAAGGTAGTTCAAGCTGAGGTCGCCGAGGCCGGCCTTGAAGCTGATCTCGGAGTAAAACGAGCCATCGTTGCGATATAGCCCGTTATTTTCTAACTGGTAGTTGGTGACGAAGAGGTCCAAGTCGCCGTCCTGGTCTATATCGCCGGCATCGACGCCCATACCCGCTTGGCTAGCCCCGTCCGCACTCAGCGCGGTCCCGGCCAGCAAACCGGTCTCGGCAAAGGTGCCGTCGCCTTGGTTAACGTAGTGGAAATTGGGCGTTAAGTCGTTGGCCACGTACAGGTCGGGGTCGCCGTCCCCATCGTAGTCGCCAGCCACTGCGCCCAACCCATTGCCCTCACCCGTGATACCCGCTTGGCGGCTGATCTCGGAAAAGACGCCGTGGCCCTCATTGCGGTAGAGAATATCCACAGTGGGTTCAAAGAGCCTCGGGTCGCAGTAGAAGCGTAGTCCCATGTCCTTGCGTCCGCACCAAAGCTGCTCCCCCAAGACAAATCGGACGTATTGCCCGACGAAGAGGTCGAGGTCGCCGTCGAGATCGTAGTCGAACGCAACGGCGCTAGTCGTCCATCCTGCGTGTCCGAGGCCGGTCGCGTCCGTTGCATCGACATAACCACCCTCTACGCGCCGGTAGAACTGGTCTGGCCCCCACGCCGTCAGGTAGAGATCCGGGAGACCGTCGCCATCGTAGTCGGCCGCGGCCACCCCCATACCATAGGAGATGCCGGGTGCGCCCGCTGCGCCATCCACCCGAGCAAAGGCGCACCCGTCGTTGCGAAAGAGCTGATTAGAGGCTGTGCCCCGCCCCCGCTCCATGTCTCCGCTGTTGACCAAGTACAAGTCCCAATCTCCGTCATCGTCGTAGTCGAGAAAGGCACTGCCGGCACCATTGGTCTCGGGCAGGTTCTTCTCGGCAGAGGCCGAAATCAATGCCTAATTCGCGGGCGACCTCGACGAAGTGGCTCTGCCCATAGCTAACTGCCGACAGCAGGAGCACGAGGACCAAGGCACCCACTGCTATCCCCTGAACAGCGGCTCAATATGGTCTTTGGCCCGCAACAAGCCTTCCTGTTGCAGTTCAGGCGTCTGCCAGAAGTAGTGATCTTCGAGTTCCACCGAGAGCACGCCGTCGTAGCCCACGTCTTCGAGCCGACGTATTACAAAGTTCCAATCCACCTCGCCCTCGCCGGGGATGGTATAGCGCCACCAGCCCTCGCCGCACACATAGGTCGAGTTGTATGCCTCGCCCAAGTTACCGGATTCGTAGAGCTTTTCCGGCATGATCTCGGTATCCTTGAGATGGACGTGCCGCACGCGGTCGCCAAACTCGTGCAAGAGCCGCTGATAGTCTATCTGCAAGCGCACGAGATGCCCAGCCGTGGCGACGGGCACGCTGCAAAAATCAAGCGCAGGCTCTCGGGCGAGCAGCCCAGATTGGGATAGTGGGGCCGGCCGCCCGGCCAAGGTTCGATGGCGATATTGACGCCCACCTTCTCGGCGTGGGCCACGACCCGGGGATAGACCTTGGCAAAAATCTCAAAGGTCTCGGCTTTGGACATGCTTGGGTCGTCTGGGCCGAGCACGGTAAAAAGCGTGTGGCCGCCGTGCCGGGAAATTGCGCTCAAACTCTTCTTGATCTCGCTCAATCCCTTGCGGCGCTTGGCCGCGTCGCGGGTGAGGACTTGGCCGCCGCCGTCCGAGGTGCCGATGGCTAGGCCTAGTTGCTCGCAGGTACGGGCGATCTGCCGGGTCAAAGGCGGGGTATCGATCGCGCCAAAACCGTTGTCGGCCAACCACGTGGCATAGGCGTCAAAGCCGATCTGGTGGGAAAACGGGGGCATGCGGGTGCCGATTTTCATGATGTGTTCCCTTCTATGAATTAAATGGGTATGCGGCGCTGCTTATCTGGGTTGATCCACTGGGTTACTATCAGCGAGACAAAGGCCAAGAGCGCGCCGCTGATAAAAATGATCTCGTAGCCAAAAAAGAGCCAGACGTAGCCGCCGACTAAGGGCGCGGCCACCGCGGCTACGTGGTTCATGGTCACCCCCATGGAGAGCGTGGGTTTGAGTTCATCTGGGGGTGTAATCTTGTGCGCGTAGGTCGTCAGCGCGATTCCGCCGAAGAAAATGAGATTGTCGAGGCAATAGAGCGCGTACAAACTCGGCCGGTGCTCCACGAACGCGTAGCCAAAAAAGACGAAGACTAACACGCTATAACTTAGCGTGAGCATCCGCCGCTCGCATCCACGCAGCCGTCAAGGTGATGAGCACCTGGTTAATCAGCACCAAGACCATGGTCGTCTCCACCGGCATCCCGTGTACTTTCACGAGGGCGAATATGGCGAAGGTAATGAACATCTGCTTGCGCAGGCCCTGGAGGAAATTCAAGGCGTAGAAGAGCAGATAGCGCCGCTTGAGTACCAAGCGCTTCTCGCCTTCGGGCGCATCCTTGTTATCGGCCCAAAACAGGGCCAAGCCACCCGCGGCAGTACATACTCCGGCCAAGACAAAGACCCCCTCGTAGCGCAAAAACTCCAGCCCCACCATGCATACGCCAATCGCCACCAGCCAAGCCAAGCTGCTGATACTGCGCAATTGCCCTAGCCAGCGGCCCTTGTCCGCGGTCGGGCCGTAGGCCAAGCCCATACTCTGCTCTAGCGGGAGCCAACAGTGAAAGCCCAAACTCCACACCAGCGAGAATGAGGCCAACATGAAGACCGAGGCCACCTCCGCGTACGCGGCAAGCCCGACACCCATCACCACGAGCGCAACGGCGGCAACTTTAGGCGGGGCGCAGCGGACGATCAGCGCCAAAAAAAACGCATTGAGAAAACCGGGAACTTCGCGCAGGGCCTCGACGTAGCCCAATTCGTGCGGCTCAATGCCCAGCCGTTCGACGATGAAGTTGTTGAACAGAGTCAACTGCACCCCGAAAAACACCCCCGTCCCAGCCACGGCCACGGCTAAGAGCGCGAAATTTTTATTCCACTCTGCGAAAGGATTGGCGATAACGGCCCCCTTGTTGATGTAGTGAATTCAAGTGTGCTTTCCTCTCGCGGTCAACCGAGTACCCAGCCACTTGACGCACAGATGGACAGCCGTTAAGCTACCAGCCCCAACCAACGCAAAGGAGATTATTACTATGGCCGAGGCCGACGAACGCGTCTTTGTTGGCGACCTGACCCGCAAGGAATTCCGCGAGCGCATCCAAGCGGGCACGATCAAGGCCGCCATCGTGCCCACCGCTGCTACCGAACAGCACAACGAACACCTGCACATGATCCACGACACTTTCCACGCCAGCTACATGGCCGAGCACGCGGCCAAAAAGCTCCTGCCCCAAGTGGTGGTAGCCACGCCAGTGGGCATCGGCGTTTCCGAGCACTGGATGGAGCACATCGGCACTCTGACCGTGCGGCCGGAAATTTTCTGCGAATACGTCTTCGACGTCTGCCATTCGCTCGTGCGGGCCGGCGTTGAGAACATCTTGGTGCTCAACGGCCATGGCGGCAATGTCAAACCCATGATGCGCCGCATCGACGAATACCGGGAAAAACTCGGCGTCAACCTCCGCTTCCAGTCCTATTGGGATGTATATGACCCCGACTACGTGCAGCAACACATGGAGCGGGGACGCCTACCTGGGCACGCCGACGAATTCGAGACATCAACCATGCTCTACCTAGCGCCGGAGCGCGTGCAGACCGAGACCATCGACAACCCTGCCGCGGCCTTGGGTACGCGCGACAAGGGTGAGGCCCTAGTGGGACCAGCCGTGGACGGAGTCGCCGCGCTGTTGGAGCAAATGATCGCCGGCGAGGAAATCGATCTGCCGCCGGTGACCTTTTATCCAGAAGGCAAGCGCAACCTCGTCACCGGTGAGCCGGTTTGAGCACGACGCCCAACGCCTCGGCTGGCGACTCGACGAGCACATCTACGGCCGCGGCAATTTGCTCGAGCGCAAACTCGTGGGTATAGAGCGGTTGGACGCGCAGCTTCCCAGCGGCCATAGCACTCAAGCACTCGGCTAGGTTGCGCTGCGTCGGCCACTCGACGAAGACCTCGGGATACGCTTGGCCGCATTCGTACACTGGGTCGTGATAGCCGGGGCCAGTGCGTGCCGCACTTCGCACATCTACGTTGCCCAGCGCGGATCCAAATCCGTGCGTTACCTGTGCTCCTCCCACGAGAACAATGCGCCCCATGCGATGCGTATCCGGCGCTTGCTTTAGGCTCTGATAGATAGTGCCAAAGGCATCGCTGGCCTCGCCGCCAAAGGCAATGACGCCGAAATCCATGCCATACCCTTGGGTAAACTCCCCGGCCTGCTCGACTACATCCTGTTCGGATGGATCAACGACGCACTCTACACCCACCTGCCGGGCAATGTCTCGACGGCGTGCAAAGCGATCAACCCGGGCGAATTGGGCCGTGAACTGGCCGACTAAGCCCAACCCGACGACGATCCCATTCTCCCCATACAAAGGGGCTGTGCGGCGCACCGCGTGCAATCCGGTCGCCGCCAGATGCACAGACGCGGCCTCGACAAAGCTAACGCCCTCGGGTATGGCCGCGCACAAATTCTGTGGAACACAGACCCAATCCGCGTGCAGGGCGTACCCGCCCCCCATGCAGGCCACACCCTGCCCCACCTCGAATTGCTCTACTCCAGCCCCAATCTCCTCAACGACGCCGGCGTTGGTGTAGCCAAAGGGACGCGGTGGCCGGTCGGGTTGGGGGTTTTCCCGCATGGCCCTCACCCTCCCCAGTTCGGTTCCCGGGCTAATCAACGAAGCCTCCACTCGCACCTTCACCTCGCCGGAGCCGAGGGTAGGCGTGGCTTCCTCTAGACACACCCCCTGACCACGGCCATCAATAGCCGCAACTTTCCGCTGCATAAGCACCTCCTTCTCGCGCTGGTTGCGCCCTCGTGGACTGCTGTATTTGTCTATTGCCCTATTCGAGGCCCTGTGAACGTCATCATTGCTGCAATTTTAGGAGGTATCCTCTTGGTTTGGGGCGGGTTTTGGGGCCTGCTCCGCATCGCGGATCCCTTTGAGCGCAAACACGTGCTGATCCTCGCGGCGTACACCACCGTCGTCGTCGGCTGTATCATCGGCTTGGTGCTCTTTATAAATCACGAGCAGCAAAAAAAGCACCGCGCTCAGCTAGAGTCGCAAATGGACCAGTTCAACAATCGCCTCTCCGAACTGAGCACCCGGCTCATCGGCCAGCTAGAAGAAAAAGCCAATCTGACCGCCTCTGAATTCGAGATCCGAACCCTTTTGCAAAACGAAAAGGATCACCACAAGCGCACCCGCAATCAACTAGCAACCCAAATAGATCACAACAACTCGCTGCAAAACAAAATGGAATCTGAGCGCAAGGAGCGGTTGCGCTACCAATCCAACACGGACCGCAAGCTCGAAGAACGCTTCCGGCAGGAGGACTTGCGCTACCAAAACCTCGCCGATGCCCAAAAGCGCTCCTTGGCGAACGTGCAGGCGCAGTTCGGCCCCCTCAACAACGAACTGACCCGCCTGCAAGAGCAAACCGGACAAAATCGCCGCCACCCGCGAGACCCAAACGCTCTCAGTCCAAAAACTCGACGCGCTCGCCCGCAGCCTGAGCACCCTGTACAACGACTTGAACCAAACTATGGCCCAAGTTGACAGCCTATATCGCAGAACATCTCCAACGCCTTAAGGAGCTGACAATGAAACGCACCCTCATCCCTTTCATCGCCCTGTTCCTTGCTGCCTGCACCAATAAGGAGCAAGAGATGCTCCTGCTCCAATTACAAAGCGACATGGTCCGCGCCAACGCCGCCATTGACTCGCTGACCTACTCACTCGACGACTCCAACCGCTTGCTCGATGA
>JAGWBY010000029.1:0-1035 GCA_021295675.1 Candidatus Latescibacterota bacterium
CCTCATGTATATTTTTCTCCTCCGGGAAAAGGAGGGTTAGACCTAATTGGTAAGGCAGCGGTCTTGAAAACCGCCGGGCTCACGCCCTTGAGGGTTCGAGTCCCTCACCCTCCGCCATTTACCATTTGATGCCGCCACAATCCCATCTCTTTTAGCGGTGGGAGCACGTCAAAAGTTTATTTTGCAATGGTCGCGGAGAGGTGACCGAGTGGCCGAAGGTGGCAGCCTGCTAAGCTGTTGTGCGGGGTAACCCGTACCGAGGGTTCGAATCCCTCCCTCTCCGCCATTATTTTCGTTAGTTGCCCTCTAGCACAATTGGAAGTGCGCCTGACTCTGGATCAGGAGGTTCTAGGTTCGAGCCCTAGGAGGGCAGCCAAGATCGGCTCCTGAAGGGAACACTTCAGGAGCCTTCTTCTTTTGGCCTAATCCTGTCGAGAATCGGGACGAAGCCACAATCTCCCCGCATGTAGCTTTTCCCTCAGCATTATTTCGCGCCAATGAGCACCCGCATCAGAGAACAACAGCTTGCTTGGGGCCTCCTCGCGCCGGCCCTTGTCGTGCTGGGCGCGTTTGGACTCTTCCCTATTGGCTATGCCTTGTACGTCAGCCTAAGAGGGAAGCGGTGGTTGGATTCGACCACTATGTCCGCGCCTTGGGAGACCCGCAGTACCTGTTGCTCTTCGTCGCCGGGGTCGTTCTCATCTGGGCAGCCTATCGCCTGCGGGCCCCGTTAGCGTCGCCAATACTGGCGCCGGGAAGCTCCGAGCGCAGGCTGCGTCCCCTTTATGTCCGCATCGCTTGGGGCGCGGTCGTACTGTTGGGACTTTGGGTGGGATTGGCTCAGGGATTGAGTGGACTAGTTGAGACGGGCGATCCAGCGCTGTACAACGGCTTCAAGGTCACGTTTTTCTACGCGGTCGGGACGATCCCGTTCCAACTGAGCTTGGCTACCAGCTTGGCGTATTTGCTTTTCAAGATCACGCGGGCTAGAGGCGCGTTTCGCACGCTGTTTTTTCTACCATATGTCACGCCGAT